>CAIYFF010000621.1 GCA_903925435.1 uncultured Planctomycetota bacterium
GCAACCGGGCCTTCCGCAAGATCGAACGGGGCGTCTACATTCCGGCCGCGGACCTCACGCCGCAGTTCGCCCCGTTCCTCCATGCGCATCCTCCTTTCCGCGGCCGCGGCGGCCGCTGCATTCCTCCTCGCCGCTTCCTTGCCCGCGCAGACGCCGCTGCGGCTGCAGCTCGTTGCGTCGGGTTTCCATCGACCTGTCCTCGTCACGGCGCCGCCCGGCGACACGCAGCGGCTGTTCGTCGTCGAGCAATCGGGCCGCATCAAGATCGTGCAGAACGGCGCCGCGCTGCCGACTCCGTTCCTCGACCTGACCAACACCGGCGTGTTCGGCTTTGGCGGCGAGATGGGGCTGCTCGGCCTCGCATTCCATCCGCAGTTCGCGAGCAACGGGCAGTTCTTCGTGTTCCACAACACGTTCCCGTTCCCCAGTGCGACGGTGCGCCGGTTCACGGTCAGCGCGCAAGACCCAAACGTCGCGGACCTCGCCTCGGCCACGACGATGCTGTCGACGCCGTTGGTGAACGGCAACCACAACGGCGGCATGTTGGCGTTCGGCCCGGACCAGAAGCTGTGGATCGGCATCGGTGACGGCGGCAGCGCCATCCCGCAATCGCCCCAAGATCCTCAGAACCATGCGCAACGTGGCGACAGCCTGCTCGGCAAGATGCTGCGCATCGACGTCGACAACCCTCAGGCGCCGCGGCCTTATGGCATCCCTGCGAACAACCCGTTCGCGGGCCCCGGCGACCCGCTCGACGAGATCTGGTCCATTGGCCTGCGCAATCCTTGGCGATTCTCATTCGACCGCGCGACCGGCGACCTGTGGATCGCCGACGTCGGCGGATTGCGCGAGGAGATCGACTTCGAACCCGCAGGCACCTTGGGTGGGCGCAACTATGGCTGGTCGTGCATGCAGGGCACGGTGTGCGTGCAGAACAATGATTGCGCATGCAACTCGCCCGCGCTGACGCCGCCGCTCTTTGAATACACCTTCCCGTGGAACCGCTCGATCATCGGCGGCTACGTCTATCGCGGCGCTGCGATCCCCGACCTGCAGGGCACCTACTTCTTCGGCGACTACAACACGCTGCAGATCTGGTCGATCCGCCAGCAGAACGGCGCTGCAACGCAACTGCGCGAGCGCACGATCGAACTGCAACCGCCGCTGCCCAACACATGGGCCGGCATCACGGCGTTTGGCGAGGATGGCGCGGGCGAACTCTATGTCTGCGACTTCGCTGGCAGCGTCTACAAGATCGTCGCCAACCCTTCCACGCTGCCCGGCCTCGCGCCGTTTGGCATCGGCACGCCTGGCTGCAACGGCCCGCATGCGCTGTCCGCGTCCTCGCAGCCGCAGCAGGGCAATGCCGCGTTTGCGCTGCAATGCAGCGCCGGCGTCCCGAGTGGCTACGGCCTCATGGCGATTGCGAGCCTGCCCGACATTGCCGGTTCGGACCCATTTGCGCTCGGCCTCACGCTGCACTTCCGGCTCGACTCGCCCTACCTGTCGCTGCAGCTGATGCCTGGCGACGCGCAAGGCGGCGGAACGTATGCGCTGCCCATTCCCGCCGACCCCGTGCTCGTCGCACAGTCGATCTGCGCGCAGGCGGGCTGGATCTGGAACCCGCCGTGCGCCAACCCGATCGCCGGCTGGTCGTCATCGAACGGCCTCTGGATCACGATCCTGCCGTGAACTGCCGCGGAGCGTCCGGGGTGGTCCCGCCGTATGCTCCGCGCCGCTCATGAGCGAGCCCACAGCGCCACTCGACGCGACAGCAGTCGCCGCGACTCAGGACACCGCACCGCGCCGCGACGTCATCCTCGCGAGGAAGGGCGCCGTCGCGCGCATTCGTGCGCTGCGCCGCGCGATCGCGATGGTGCTCGTCACCGCTGGGATCTGCATCTCGTGGAGCCTCGGCGCCCTGTGCTTGTTCTGGTCGCGCGAGCGACGACGCACATGGCGGCGCGTGTTGATGCGCCGCTGGTGCAAGCTCGGTTGCGCGGCGCTCGGCGTGCGCGTGACCGTGCGCGGATCGCTGCCCAAAGACGCGCAGTATCTGGTCGCCAACCACCTCGGCTACCTCGACATCCTCGTGCTCGGGGGGCAGGCCAACGCGGCGTTCGTGTCGCGCGCCGATGTGGAGCATTGGCCGGTGATCGGCTGGCTCGCCAAGCAGTTCGACACGGTGTTCTTGGAACGCAGCAAGAAGCGCGACTTGCCCACCGTCAACGCCGACCTCAAAGAGCGCCTGTTGCGCGGCGAGATCATCGTGATGTTCCCCGAGGGCACGAGTTCGTCGGGCGAAGGGCTGTTGCCGTTCCGCTCGCCGTTGCTCGGCCCGCCTGCGGAGAATGGCAGCGCCGTGGCTGCAGCGTGCATTCGCTACACGACAGGCAAGGGCGACCCAGACCCGATGCACTGCGTGGCTTGGTGGGGCGACATGGAGTTCGCGCCGCATGCGTCCGCGATGCTGTCCGTCACACGCATCGACGCCACGATCGACTTCGCCCCTGCCGCGCGGCGCGATGCCGACCGGAAGCAACTCGCCAACGCACTGCAGCAAGACGTGCAGGCCCTGTTCGACTCCTCACGCTGATCCCGTGCCCAACGCCACACTCGCCCGCCTCGCCGCGGACTTCCTTCGACAAGGACAGCGGCTCGTTTCGCGCATCGACGACGTCGCCTACTGCGCGCCGCTGCCACAGCTCTCGCGCAGCTCCGTTGGCGCGCACCTGCGCCACATGATGGAGCACTTCACGTCGCTGCTCGATGGCGCGCCCAATGGGCTGGTCGACTACGACCTGCGCGAGCGCTCTTCGTTGCTCGAGAACGACCGGGCTGCCGCCATCGCGGCGCTGCACTCGATAGAACGCGCGCTTGCACAGGACTTCATGCATCGCGACTGCGAACTGCTCGTCCTTGTCGACAGTGGCGAACGCGGAATGCGCACGCGCAGCAGGAGCTCGCTGCAACGCGAACTGCAGTTCTGCATCGCACACACTGTGCACCACTACGCGATCATCGCGCTGCTGCTGCGGGCTCGCGGCATCGAGGTGGAAGCAGGCTTCGGCGTCGCCCCGTCGACGCAGAAGCACGAAACGTCGCAGCGAGAGGAGACGATTGCGCAGTGTGCACGCTGACGTGGACGCCGCATGAAGGCGGCTTCGCGGTGCTCTTCAACCGCGACGAGTTGCTGACGAGACAGCCAGGCTTGCCGCCGATGGTCATGGACCACGGCGGGACCAGGATTCTCTGCCCGCGCGATGGCGATCACGGCGGCACATGGATTGGAGTCAACGAACACGGCGTCGTGGTCGCGGCGCTCAACGGGGATCCCCATGCGCCGCGTGGCGCGGGGCCCTTCCGTTCGCGAGGCCTCGTCGTGATGGACGCACTGCGCGCACGATCCGCCGAAGCTGCCATCGGCTTCTGTGAAGCGCTCGATCCGGCGTCAGTGCAGCCGTTCACGCTGTTCGCGATCGACGGCGTCATGCAGCCGATCGCGTTCGAGCACAACCTCCACCATCGCGCTCGCAAGGCAGTCGATTCGCCGTCGCTGCTCGCGTCTTCGTCGCTCGTGCATGAGGACGCGAAGGCTGCGCGCGCGCGCCATCTGCTCGACCGCTTCGCAGCGCCGTCGTCATCGCGCTTCGAGTTGCTCGCCGCATTCCACCAGAGCCACGATCCTGCGCGTGGGCCACTGAGCCCGTGCATGCATCGCGACGACGCGCGCACGGTGAGCGCGTCGCGCGTGTTCGTCGCAAACGGAATCGCCCGCATCGAGCATCACCAAGGCCCGCCGTGCGAACTGCGTCAGTGGACGAGCGCGTCGCTGCGACTCGCTGCGTCCCGCGCATAGCCATGGACTCGCTCGACGCGCTCCTGCAGCAGATCGCGCAGATGCCACCGTGGCTTGCTTGCGTCACGATCGTGATCGCGAGCTTCCTCAGCGAGGATCTCGCGGTGATCGGCGCCGGGCTCGCGGCGACCGCAGGCATGCTCGCCACGCCGATTGCGCTCACTGCAGCGATCGTCGGCGTGTGGCTCGGCGATCTCGGCCTCTGGTGGATCGGCCGCGGCGCGAAGGCGGCAGTGCTGGATCGCCGCGCATTCCATCGCCTCATCGACCCCACGACGATCGACGCGTGCCGCCGCGGCTTCGCCAAGAATCGCCTGCTGTGGATCCTCGCAACGCGCGTGTTGCCAGGAACGAGAACCCCGACCTACGTGCTCGCGGGCGCGCTCTCCGTGCCGTTCCGCTGGTTCGCATCCGTGACGTTGCTCGCCGTCGCAGCGTGGACGCCACTGTTGTTCTTCGCCGCGTTTTGGCTCGGCGACGATGCGCTCGACCTGGCGCATCGCATCGGAACGTCGGCGTGGATTGCGCTGCCTCTATTGTGGCTCGCGTTCTGGATCGCAACGCGGCTCGTGCTGCCGCTATTCCGCTGGAAGGGCCGCCGCATGTTGCTCGGCCGCTGGCGGCGGCTCGTGCATTGGGAATTCTGGCCTGCGTGGTGCGTGTATCCGCCAATCCTGGTCGTGGTGTTGCTGCTCGCGTTGCGGCATCGCAGCTTGCGTTGCGCGACTGCGGTCAATCCCGCGATGCCGGCGGGCGGATTCGTCGGCGAATCGAAGTCCGCGATCCTGCGCGGCCTGGCGAGCGCCGGCGATGCGATCGCAAAGCACGAACTGCTGCGCGCGAGCGATTCCCTCGAGACGCGCATGCTCTTGCTTGCCGAGTTCCTTCGCGAACACCGCCTCGACTACCCCATCGTGCTGAAGCCCGACGCGGGCCAACGCGGCGCCGGCGTGTCCATCGTGCGCGACGAACGTGCAGCACGTGATTACCTGCAACGCATCGCCGTCGACTGCATCGCGCAAGAGCACGTTGCTGGCGAGGAGTTCGGCGTGTTCTACGTGCGCGAACCAGGCGCCACTGCGGGCCGCATCTTCTCGATCACGCAGAAGCAGTTCCCTGCGGTCATCGGCGACGGCGTCTCGACGTTCGAGGAACTCGTGCTGCGCGATCCGCGCGCGGTCTGCATGGCGCAACACTACGTGCGCACGGCATCGGTCGACGCCGACTCGGTGCCAGCGCGCGGCGAACGCATCCAGCTCGCGGAGATCGGCAATCACTGCCGCGGCACGATCTTCCTCGATGGCCGGCATCTCCTGACGCCTGCGCTCACGGCGGAGATCGACCGCATCGCGAAGAGCTACGATGGGTTCCACTTCGGCCGCTTCGACGTGCGCGCCAAGGACATCACAAGCTTCCAAGCTGGCGTCGGCATCCGCGTGCTCGAACTCAACGGCGCCACCAGTGAGGCCACGCACATCTACGACCGCAAGCACGGCATCGTGCATGCGTGGCGAACGCTCGCCGAGCAGTGGCGCATCCTGTATGCGATCGGCAAGCACAACGCGGATCGAGGCGCGCCTGTGACGAGCGCAGTGGAGTTGTGGCGCGCGTGGCGCGAGTACGGCCGCGCAGCGACGACGCATCCAACACACAAGAACGCAGCCGCACGTGGCTGTGCGCAAGAGGACCGACCATGACCCTGTTCGACGCGATTTCGATCGCGCTGCTCGCATACCTCGCATGCGGCATCGTGTTCTCGCTCGTGTTCTTCGCCACGTTGGCGCACCGCCTCGACGAAGACGCCGCGAAGGGAACCATCGGCTTCCGCATCGTGACCTTTCCCGGCGCCGTCGCGCTGTGGCCTCTGTTGCTGCGCGCATGCATGCGCAAGTCGGAGCCGCAGCAACGCGACGCGCACGAGAACGCAGCAAGGGCGGGAGACGAACGATGATCGCTCGCCTTCGCCGCGCGCACGGCATCGCCGTCGCGATGTCGCCGTTCTTGGTCGCCGCCTTTGCGATCGCGATGCTCGGCAAGAAGCCCGACGCCATCGCCGCGTCGCTGCCCGCCGACGAGCGCGGAGCCACGACCGACGACTTCGGCGGCATTGGCGACATCGCGCGCGCGCGCGAGTTGCCGTCGCCGGTCGGCACGGTCTTCGTCCTTTCTGCGCCGGACTCGCAGCGCCTGCTGGTGATGCAGAAGGGCGAGCCTGCGCCAGACACGCTTGCCTACTGGACGGGCGCAGACGGCGCGATCGCGGACCTGCCCAAGGATGCGCAACTGCTGGGGCCTGTCGGGTCGCGGCCGCGCGCATATCCACGGCCAAGTGGCCGCGGCCAAGTCGTCTTCTACAGCCTCGCGCACGGCACCACGCTCGCGCACGGCGCGCCGGAGGGCAACTGACATGGGCCACGCCTACCAAGCAGTCGGCTGGAACGCCGCCAAGAAGCGCTACGACAAGACGCTGCTGCAGTGCGTGCTCGCGGGGCTCGTCACGTTCGGCGGGCTCACCGCGTTGCTTCGCCCCGACTCGACCGCCGAGACGATCCTGATCCGCTCGTTCGGCTTCGTCGCGTTTGTGCTGCTTCACGTCGTGCTGTCGATCGGCCCTCTGTGTCGCCTCGACGCGCGCTTCCTGCCACTGCTCTACAACCGCCGCCACATGGGCGTGACGATGTTCTTCTGCGCGCTCGCGCACGGGACGTTGTCGTTCGTGCTCTACCACGCGCTCGGCGTGATCTCGCCGTTTGAGAGCTTGTTCCTCGGCGACTCAGGCGGCGTCGGCATCGCCGGCATCCCGTTCCAGCCACTCGGCGCGTTCGCGCTCGCGATCCTGTTCTTGATGGCAGCGACGAGCCATGACTTCTGGCTGCGCAACCTCACTGCGCCCGTCTGGAAGACGCTGCACATGCTCGTCTATGCCGCATACGGGCTGCTCGTCATGCACGTGGCGCTCGGCTACCTGCAGTCGAATGACTCGCTCGCCGCGCCGACACTCGTGGCGATCGGCATGCTGTGGCTCTTCACGTTGCACTTCGTCGCAGCGTGCAAAGAAAAGGGCGCGGATCGCGTTCCGAAGTCGCCGACGAACGCGACGTTCGTCGACGTGTGCGGAATCGATGAGATCCCCGAGAAGGGCGCACGCACGGCGATGCTCGCGGGCGAGCGCGTCGCGGTCTTTCGCTACGACGGCTGCGTGTCCGCGGTGTCGAGCGTGTGCAAGCACCAGAACGGGCCGCTCGGCGAAGGGCGCATCCAAGACGGCTGCATCGTGTGCCCGTGGCACGGCTACCAATACCGGCCGCAAGACGGCAGGGCGCCGTCGCCGTTCACGGAGACGCTGCCGACGTTTGGCGTGAAAGTCGAACACGGCCGAGTGCTCGTCGCATCGAAGCCGAACGCAAGCGGAACGCATGTCGAGCCAGCTCGCGTCGATGGCACTGGCAAGCAGCCAGACGGCGACTTCTACGTCGGCTACGGCAGCGGTCCCTCGGCTGCGCAATCGCGCTTCTCGCAGCGCATCGTCGTGCGCGCGCTTGCCGTGTGCATCGCAGCGCTGGCATTGCTCGCTGCGACGCAGCGGCAACTGCGCGACAGCCGATTCGAGTTCGGCGTCGTCCGCGCCTTCACGGGCAAGGTCGAGATGACGCCGTATCCGGTGCTGCGCGTTGCGCGCCCAAACGGAGGCGCTTCGGCGTGGATGCTCGTTGCTCCCGGCAAGCATGGCGCCGACGAGCTGGTGCAGCAGTTCGCCGGCCGCGCGATCACGCTGCGTGGCTCGCTGATCCATCAAGGCGAACGCACGATGATCGAAGTCGAACCGGGCTCGGTCATGCCGCTCGATGCCGCCGCGTCGTCCGCGATCCCTTCGGTGCAAATCCAGCGACTTGGTCGCATGACGCTGCGCGGCGAGATCGTCGACAGCAAGTGCCACCTCGGCGTGATGAACCCAGGCGAACGTCGCACGCATCGCGCGTGCGCCAAACTCTGCATCCGCGGCGGAATCCCGCCGTTGCTGTGGTGCGAGGACAAGGACGGCAACGTGCGCCGATTGCTACTCGTCGACCTCGACGGCCAGGCCGTCAACGACCGCGTGGTCGAGTTGGTCGGCGACCCTGTCGAGATCACCGGCGACGTGACGAGCATCGATGACATCCTGATGCTCAAGGCGGATCCCGCGACGATCCGCCGCCTCTGACCCCAAGGAAGAACCATGACCGAAGCCCGTTGGATCGACCTCGGCCCCGTCGAGGAACTCAAGAAGACCCCAGTGCAACAAGTCTCGATCGGCCGCACGAAGCTCGCGCTGACGTGGAACGGCACGCGCTTTGGCGCGATCCACGATGCGTGCAACCACATCGGCGGACCGCTCGGCAAGGGCACGCTCGACGGCGACTACGTGGTCTGCCCGTGGCACAACTGGAAGTTCCACTTCGCCACCGGCAAGGGCGA
>CAIYFF010000622.1 GCA_903925435.1 uncultured Planctomycetota bacterium
ATGCGCACGTAGATCGAGCCCTGGTTGACGCCGCCGAGGAACCCGCCGCCGACGTTGGTCAACATCGAGCGCACCGCGGGCACCTTGCGCAGCTCCTCCTCGATGACGAAGAACGCGCGATCCATCGCCGCGACGCTCGTGCCTTCGGGCCCATTCGCGCGCACCTCGAACTCGCCTTCGTCGACGTCGCTCGGGATGTAGTCCTGCTTGACCATGCCGTAGAGCGGCACGGTCGCGGCGATCACGAGGCCCGAGGCCAAGAACGTCGCGATCGGCCGCTTCCGACACGCGTCGAGGACGCGCATGTATGCGCCTTCCCACCACGAGCTGCGCCGATCCAGGAACAGCGCGCCGCCGTGCAGCATGCGAGCCGACATCATCGGCGTCAGCGAGAACGACACGACGAGGCTCACGAGGATCGCGGCCGCCGACGTGATGCCGAACTGGTAGAGGAAGCGGCCTGAGATCGAGGACAAGAACGAGATCGGCACGAAGATCACGACGAGCGAGAGCGTCGTCGCGAGCACCGCAAGCCCGATCTCCTTGGTGGCGCCGCGCGCCGCCTCGAACGGCGACACGCCCTTCTCGTGCGCCCAGCGATGAACGTTCTCGAGCACGACGATCGCGTCGTCGATCACGACGCCGACCATCAGCACGAGCGCCAGCATCGTGATGCTGTTGAGCGTGAAGCCAAAGGCCCACATCAACGCAAACGTCGTGATCACCGACGCCGGGATCGCGACCGCCGCGACGATCGTCGCGCGCCAACTGCGCAAGAACAGCAGCACGACGAACGATGCGAGCAGCGCGCCTGCGATCAGGTGGGACTCGATCTCGTGCAGCGCCGCCTCGATGTAGCGCGACTGATCGCGCACGATCTCGAGCCGCACGTCGCTCGGCAGCGTATTGGCCACCGCCTCCATCGCGCGTTTGACCTCGGCGATCACGGCCACGGTGTTGGCGCCCGAAGTGCGGCGCACGTCGAGCACGACGGTCGGCAAGCCATCGAGCCGCGCGATCGAGCGCACTTCTTCGACGCCGTCTTCGGCGCGGCCGATGTCGGCGATGCGGATCGGCACGCCGTCGCGCACCGCGACCACGAGGTCCGAGAACGCGCGCGGATCGGCGTAGCGACCCATCGTCCGCAGCGTGCGCTCGCGCACCGCGTCGGTGACGTTGCCGCCTGGCACGTCGCTGTTCTGCCGCCGCACCGCGTCCTGCACTTGCGCAGCCGTGAGGCCGTAGGCCGCAAGTCGTCCCGCGTCGAGTTCGACGTTGATCGCGCGACGGAACCCGCCTTCGAGGTTGATGCCACCGACGCCGCGGCAGCGTTCCAACGCGGGCCGCACGCGCTTGTCCGCCAACTCGGTCAACTCGCGCAGCGGCCGTTCGCCCGCCACCGCGATCGTCAATGCCGGCGAGCTATCGTTGTCGAACTTGCCGACGACCGGCGGCTCCGCATCGCGCGGCAACTCGCGCAACGCCTGGCTCAAGCGATCGCGCACGTCTTGCGCCGCGAGGTCGATGTCGCGGTCCAGCGAGAAGGTCGCGAGCACGAGCGACGAGCCAGGCCCCGAGATCGAACGCAGCTCGGTGATGCCTTCGACGGTGTTGACCGCCTCTTCGATCGGCTGGCTGACCGTGACCTCGACCTCTTCGGGCGCGGCGCCAGGCAGCACGGTGCGGATCGTGACGGTCGGCAAGTCGACGGCGGGATAGCGGTCGACTGGCAGCTTGAAGAAGCCGACGGCCCCCGCGACCACCATCAGCATCACGAGCATCGTCGCGAAGACCGGGCGATCGATGCAGATCTGGGCGAGCTTCTGCACGGCTCAGTCCACGACCTTGACGGGCATGCCCGGCACGAGGCCGCGCGGATCCACGACGATGCGTTGGTCCTTTGCGAGTCCGCGCACGACCTCGACGAGTTCGATGCCCGATGCCGAGTCGCCGACCGTGAAGCCAAGCTCGACGAGCACGTCCTTGATGCGCCCTTCCTGCACGCAGTAGACGCGGTCCACGCCAGCAAACGACGCGATCGCCGACTTCGGCACGGCGACCACAACGCGCGCCGTTCCCGTCTCGATCTGGGCGCGGCAGAAGGACCCGCTGCGCAGCGTGCCTTCTGGGTTCTGCACCTCGGCCTCGACGAGCAGCGTGCGGTCCACGGTGTCGATCGACGGCCCAAGTCGCCGCACGACCGCGCGATGGGTTGGAGCGCCGCTCAGCTCGCCATCGACCGAGAACGAGACCTGCTGTCCTGCCGCGACGAGCGGAGCCTGCCGCTCGGGCACGCGCAGCCGCAGTCGCAACGGATCGTTGCACAGCATCGTGACCACGCTCGTTCCGGGCTGGACGAAGCTGCCGCGCGCCGCATGCCGCGCTTCGACGCGGCCCCCAAACGGCGCCACGAGTTGTGCGTCCGCCCTGCGCTTCTGCGCGAGCGCGAGTTCGACCTTGCGCTGCGCCAACTCCGCGAGCCACGTCGCGACTTGCTCTTCGGCCGCCTGCAATCGGCTCTGCGCCACCGCGACGGTCGCCACCGCCGTGTCCAGCGCGGCCTGGCTGCCGAGTCCCTGGCCCGCGAGTTCGCGCACGCGATCGCGCGCGAGCCCAGCCTCGACGAGCACGGCCTTCGCTTCGCGAACTGGCGCGCTCTGCGCGGGATCGACCGCATCGCTGCTCGCGTCCAACGGCAACGACAGTCGCACGCGCGCCACTTGCAGCGCCGCCTCGGCGCGCGCGCATTCGAGATCGAAGTCGGCGAGGTCGAGCGACGCGATGCGCTGCCCCGCCGCGACCGAGTCGCCGACGTCGACGTCGAGCGACAGGATGCGGCCCGGAACCTGGAAGCCGAGGTCCGCCGTCTCATCGGGCGCGAGCGAACCGGTCACTTCGACCTTCGTCTGCGTCGTCAGCGACGAAGGCAGAATCTGCTTCACCGACCGCGCCTCGGCCGCAGGCTTCGCCGCGCCGGCCGGCGCGCCGCCACCGCATGCCGCAAGGCACGCGACGCACGCTGCGAGCATCCCGCGCGCAACTTCGCGTCGCATCACGAAGCCACCACGCGCAGGTCGCTGCAGAAGCGATCCGCCATCTCCTGCGTGAACGGCATCTCGGGATGCCGCACGACGATCCAACCATCGCCGACGATCACCTTGCGCCAGTCGCGGCGCGGCTCGCCGATCGGCGTCAGCTCCAGGTTGGCGACGTGCTGGCCGTAGCGCTGCATCAGCGACTCGAGGCCTTCGTAGCGCCGCACGATGCCTTCGCCGTCCGCGCGCTTGAACACCATCGCGGCGTTGTATTTGCGCGTCACGTCCTGCCCGAGCGAGCCGTGCACCACCGCGTGCGCCCACGCACGGAACAGGTCCATGTCGTTGGCGTAGTTCATCGCGTGCACGAGCCGCGCGCCTGCTGCGCGCGCGCCGATCTCGCCGAACACCGCTTCACCCTTCTTGGTGTGGAACCACTCCATGTGCGTGAAGCCGGTCTCGAACGACAGCGCCTTCAGCACGCGGCGGCCGAGTTCGACGCCGGGTCGGGGCAACGGCGCTCCGAGGTCGCGGA
>CAIYFF010000623.1 GCA_903925435.1 uncultured Planctomycetota bacterium
CCTGAGGTCACGTCCGCGGCGTTCGCGAGCAGGTGCGCCGCGAGTTCGGCCGAGCCAGGTCGGCTCGTTTCGGAACCGCCCGGCAGCAGCAGCGCGAGTTCGGCCGACTGCGTCACGTCCGGCGTGTGGCGCAGCGCCACGACGTCGAGGCGGTTCTCGAGCGCAAAGCGCTTCTGCAGCGGCGCGTCCTGTGCCGTCGGCGCTTGTGGAGCGGGTTGGCTTGGCGCGGCGACAGGCTCCGCAGCGGCGGCAGGCTTCGCGTTCGCCTGCACTGCGGGATCCACGGCGGTCGCAGCTGGCTTGCTGCCTGCGCATGCGCAGAGCAGCGACGCCGCGGCGAGCAACGAGGGCGAAGGGAAGCGGCGCGCGGTCATGGCATCACGAGTCATGCGTCACTCCATTCGACGACGATCGGGCTCTTGGCCAGCGCATCGTGCAGTTGCTCTGCCAACTCGGAGAACAACGGCGACGCGGGCGGCGCGATGGATTCGCCGCGCAGCGCAGCGCTCGCTGCGAACACGGCGAGGTCTTGGCCGCTGCCGGTAGCCAACTCGAATTCGCGCAGGATCGCAGCGAAGCGGATCGGCAATTGGCCAGGCTCCGGCGATGCGCTCCTTGCGGCCGCGAGCGCAGAGAGCGCTTCGTCGGCGAGGCCCTGCTTGGTCCCGGCTTCGTCTGTCACTTGGATCACGAGCAACCCCGTGGTCGCTGCATTGGGCCATGGCGCGAGCACGGTGGTCTTCGCCGTCTTCCGGCCGCGCCGCACGAGTTCTTTGCCGAGCCACGACTCGGGCCCATCGGCAAGCCAGCGCGCGATCGTCATCGCGGCCGCGCGGTCCATGCCAGAAGGCATCGCATAGGCCACGAGCGCTGCGGGATAGCGAGCGCCGGGGACGACTGCCTTGCGGATCGCAGCGGGCATGCGCGGCGCGATCGGCTCGATCGCTTGTGCTGCGGGCAACTGCGTCGATGCGAACGCGCGCTCCAGTTCCTTTTGGACGGCAACTGCGTCGAAGCTGCCGACGAGCGCATGCACGGTCGCATCGGGATGCTGCGTTCGCGCCCAGGTTGCGAGCGCCGTGTCGCGGCGCACGGACTGCGCTTGCGGCCGATCGCCCGAACGCGCGACCGGGTGACCCGAGAATGCGAGCGCGAGCAACTCCGCGTAGAGCGGCGCGAGCGGATCCTGGTCCCAAGCGGCCGCCGCGCGCTGCTGCGCCGACAGCAACTCTGCGTCGATTGCGCGCAGCGCTTGGCGATCGCGGCGGTCGACGAGCAACTTCGCGGCCGCAGGCACGCCGAGTGGCGTGGTGCGGAAACTCAGCGTGGCGACGCTGCCATCGCAGCGCACCTGGACGCTGCTTGCTGGCGTTGCTGCGAGCACGCGGCGGAACGCGAGCAGGTCGCTCAGTTGCGCAGCCTGCGCGCGCAGTTCTGCTGTGCGCGCAACCTTGGCATCACGTTCTGCCGCCGGTTGGGTCGCAGACGCGCTCAGTTCGGCTTCGAGCGCATCGAGTTCTGCGAGGACCGGCCGTTCGCGCGCGGCATCGAGACTGCCGACGGTCCATGTGCCGCGCATCGACGCGCGAACGACTGCCTCGGCGAGGCCGGTCGAATCGGTCGGATCGACGCGAGGGCCAATTGGCGACGCGACGCACCAGTGCACGATCGGCGCGCCTGGTTGCGGCAGCAGCAGAAAGCGCGTGCCGTCCTTGGTGCGGAACTCGATGGGGGACTGGGCGGTGGCAAACGCGGCGATGAGCGCCACGCCGAACCCGGTCAACATGGCGGGACGGCGCGCGGCGGCGTGCCCCTCAACGGTCTTGTGCATTCTCGTCTCCGGGGCGTCGATCCGCTGCTGCGTGCGACGCGCTGTCTTTGCTATCGCCGGCTTCTACGCGGCGTCCGCCTCGCGGCGAACAAACGCCACGTTGGCTATTGGCTACGAAGTCCACGATCTTCTGGCACGCGGGCTCATTCGCGAGCGGCGTGTTGCGGACCGCTTCGAGCCGTTGTTGCAGCGTGCCATTGCGCCAGAACAGCAAGCGGAACACGCGCTTGATCTGGCTCTTCTGCTCGGCGGTGTATTGGTTGCGCTGCAAGCCGACGACGTTGACGCCGACCAACTTGGCCCGGTCGCCTTGCACCATCGAGAACGGAGGCGCGTCGTTGGACACCATCGCGCCGTTCGTGAACACGACGTGATTGCCGACGATCGCATCGTGCCCGATGTGGCAACCGACGAGCAGCATGTTGTGGTCGCCGATCACGGTTTGGCCGCCGCCGAAGGACGTTCCACCGTGGATCGTGGTGTGTTCGCGGATGCGATTGTGGTTGCCGATGCGCAGCCGCCCGCCGACATCGCCCGCGCGGAGCTTCTTGTCCTGCGGCGTCGTGCCGAGCACTGCATACGGGAACACCTCGCAGTCCGTGCCGAGCCACGTGTCGCCTTCGACGATGGCGTGCGGATGGAGCTTCGTTCGATCGCCCAGTTGCACCATTGGCCCGACGATGCAGTAGGGGCCGATAGCAACGCCTTCTCCCAAACGGGCGGTGGGGGCAACGATGGCTGTCGGATGGATGTCCTGCGGCACGGCGCTCGAGAACTCGAAAACGGCGCGGCTCCGAACGGATCGGGCTCGCCAATGCGGGGCGCAAGTAGAGCCGCTCTACGCATGGCGCGCCACACGAGCGTTGCCCGGAATCCGTCGCGCGTGCGCTGGCGGGCAGGGGCTCTGCGCGCCATCCTCTGCGCTTCGTTGTCGATGCTGCAGAACACCATGACGCGTCCTTCCACGATCTGCCGCGAGGTGCCCGAATGAATGTCTTGCGCGGCGAGTCCGTGTCCCCCGGCATCGCTGTCGGGCCCGTCCACTTGCGTGGCTACGATGACGACGAGATCGGCGTGAGCCGCATCGCCGCAGATCAAGTCGAGGCCGAACTCGAGCGACTGCGAGCTGCGGTGGGCCAGAGTCGCGCTCAGATCGAAGAGATCCGTGGCAAGCAGCAGGGCCAACTCGGCGAAGCAGAGTTGCGCATCTTCGACGCGCAGATCGCCTACCTCGGGGATCCGTCGTTCGTCGCCGAGATCGAGCTGCAGGTCGTCCAAGAGCGACTTGCGGTGCGTGCAGCGGTGAAGACCGTCTACGCCAAGTACGACCGCATCTTCCAACTCGTCGAGAACGAGATCCTGCGTCGCCGCGCCAGCGACTTGCGCGACGTCGCCACGCGCGTGCTGCGCAACCTCGCGAGCGGCGAGCCGTCGGCGCGCAAGGCGCCCGCGGGCCGCTACGTGCTGGCCGCGCGCAAGCTGACGACGGCGGACATGTTCAACCTCGACGCCGAGGGCGTCGACGCGATCGTCGCCGAAGAGGGCGGCATGAGCTCGCACGCTGCGATCCTCGCGCGCGGCATGGGCATCCCGACGTTGACCGGCATCCGCGGCCTCCCTCGGTTGTTGCGCGACGGCAGCGTCGTCGTCGTCGATTCGGACCACGGCGAGTTGCGCGTCGATCTCACCGAAGCGGAGCTTGGCCAATACGCCGAGCGCTCGCAGACGTGGAAGTCGCTGCAGAAGCAGGCGCCCGAGACCGAGGCGCGGCACGAGACGCGCGATGGCACGGCGGTCGAATTGCTCGGCAGCTGCGGCAGCCTTGGCGAGGCGGAGATGAGTCGCACGTTCGGCCTCGCCGGCATCGGCGTGTTCCGCACGGAGTTGGCGTTCCTCGCGGACAAGCGGCGCCCGACCGAGGACGAGTTGGTCGCGCAGTACCAGAAGGTCATCGAGGGGCATCCGGGGCAGCCCGTCAACTTCCGATTGCTCGACGTGGCCGCCGGCGTGTTCGCGCCTGGCGATAAGGACCCCGAGCGCAACCCTGCGATGGGCCGCCGTGGCGTGCGCGGATTGCTCGCCAACCAAGACATCCTTCGCCTGCAATTGCGCGCGATCCTGCGCGCGGCTGCGGGCACCGAGAACGTCGGCGTGCTCGTTCCGTTCGTGACGAGCGTGATGGATCTGCAGCGCGTGAAGGCGATCCTGATCGAAGAGCGACTTGCGCTGCGCAAGGCCAAGGTCGCCGTCGCCGGCAGCCTCGCGCTCGCGCCGATCCTCGAGGTGCCCGTCGCTGCGTTCAGCATCGGCGCGCTCGCGGTCGAATCGGACTTCCTCGTGCTCGCGATCGACGATCTGCAGGCCTACCTGCTCGCCGCGGACCGCGACAACTCGGCCGTGCGCGAATACCACGAGCTTGCGCACCCTGCCGTGTTCGAGTTCCTCGCGCGCATCGCCAAGGAGGCGGATCGCCTCGAGAAGGAAGTGGTGCTGTTCGGCGAGAGCGCAGCGGACCCGCAGCGCATGCCGTTCTACATCGGGGCCGGCTTCCGCCGCTTCTCGATCGCGCCGGTGCGCTTGCGCAAGCTCCTCAAGGTGCTGCGCCGCTACTCGGCCGACGAGTGCCGTCGCATCGCGGCGCGCGTGCTCGAAGCTCCGCGCGCGGTCGACGTGCAGCGTGTCCTCGTCAACGTCGAAACGGACTGAGGACGATCGCTGGTCGGAGCAGTTTCTGAACTGCTCCGAGTTGCTTGCCTGCTCAGAACAGCGTCGTCGTGATCGCGCCGCTCGACGCAAAGCCGTTGGGGCCGTTGCCGTCGAACACGAGCCATTGGCCGAACAGCGGGGCGCCGCTCAGGAATTGGTCGTTGGGGATCGGCAGGCGAACCGACGCGTAGGCATCGCCGAACATCGTTGGCGTCGTGATGCCCGCAAAGAACGTCTGCGTCGCTGGCGAGAGCCCGATGTAGATGTTCTGGCCGAGCACTTGGAACGGCGCTGGCGCTGGCGCGAAGTCGAGGATGAAGAACGCGAGCGTGCCACTGAGTGCGTTGTCGAGGCCGACCGCGAACTTGGTGTTGCCGAGGTAGGACGGCGTCGCGCCGACCACTTCGGGGATCAGGCCGCCGGTGCCGGCCGTGCCGACGCCAATCAGCGACGGCGCGAGCGGGCCTTCCGACCAAAGGCGCGGGCGATCGAATGGAGCTTGACCGAGTTGCACGCGCGGGTCGGTCAGCGTGTTCATGAACGCGACGAGATCGGGGATCACCGTCGGGCTCAGCAGGCCCATCGTGCCGGAGAGGTTGGCCACCGCGGGATCGACTGGCGTGAACGCGCCGCCGCCTTGCGAGTAGCGCACCATGACGTTGGTCAGGTTGGGCGAGCTGCCGTTGTGGAAGTAGGGCGCGCGCAATGCGACGTTGCGCAGGCCTGGCGTCTTGAAGCTCGCCTCCTCCCACAGGTTGCCGGTGATCGCCTGGCGACCGTTGTCTTCGTTGCTCGGGCGCAGGCCGAGTTGGAAGACCGCCGGGAACGACGCGCTCGGAGTCGGGTCGATGCCAACTACGTCGCTGTGGCAGAAGTTGCAGTTGAGCGTGATGAACGCACTGCGGCCGCGGATCTCCTCGGGCGTGAGCGTCGCGAGGCCAGCGTTGAACAGGTCGAACGGCGACTGGTCGGCGATCAAC
>CAIYFF010000624.1 GCA_903925435.1 uncultured Planctomycetota bacterium
CGACGGCAGCGTCTACATGGTGCAGCCTGGCGAGATCGTCACGCGCATCGACTCCACCACCGGCGCGATCCTCAACACGTATCCCGTGAGCCTCGGAACTGGCGGCTATGCGCCGCGGTTCGCGGTCGACGCCGACGGCCGCGTGTTCCTCGGCAACGGCGGCTTCCCGAACGGAGAGATGCTGGTGTTTGAACGCGACCTCACGCTGCGCTGGTCCGTGCCGGTGCCCAACATCAACATCGGGCCGGCCATCGCACCCGATGGCACGCTCGTCATCGCAGGCGTCGGCAACGACCTGCGCGCGTATCGCACCAGCGCATGGACACAGCTCGGAGGCGGCATCCTCGGAACGTTCGGCGAACCGTTGCTCACGGGAACGGGCACGCTCACCGGAGGGAACACCGTGACGCTGCGAGCAGCGAACATGACGCCCAACAGCTTCGGCTGGCTCATCCTCGGAACGAGCCAGGTCAACACGCCGATCTTCGGCGGGACGCTCGTGCCGTCGCCTGACTTCACTCTCTTCGCAGGAATCGACCCACAGGGTTCGTGGTCGATCCAGTTCCCGTGGCCTTCGGGCTACACGCCCGGAACAGGCTTCTGGTGGCAGTTTGCCGCCTTCGACACGAACACGCCCTTTGGCTTCGCCGCGAGCGATGCGCTGCGCAGCGGCGTGCCGTGAGCCCGCAAGTCTCCCCGCGCGGCTGACTCCACGCCGCTGAGTCCCGGGGCGCGGCCTGCGGGTGTCGAGGTTCTCGGCACTCGCGCGCCTGCGCAGCGCGTGACGATGCGCCCCCGCATCAAGTCCACGACGCCATAGGTCCGATGCACGGGCCGGTGGCAACGACGGAAGAGCAAGACGGACCGCTCGACTTCCGGGACCTAGGCGTCTCGAGGTCGCTGCTTGCGGGCGCAGCGGTGACGCTGGCGAGCGCGTCAGCGGCTGCGGCCTTGCTGCTCGGCAGCCCTGCCGAAGCCGCGATCGGTGCAGCTGCCGCGTCGCTGGCGATCGCATTCGCGGTGGGTCGCCTGCTCACGCAGCGCATGCGCGAACCGTTGCGAGCGCCCGTGGCAGCGTTGTTGCGCACAATGGACGCACTGCGCCTCGGCGGCGCGGCATCCGAGCTTCCAGAGCACGGAGCCCCGCTGCTCCAACCGTTGCTGCGCCGATTCCACCTCGCGCACGCAGCGATGGAGCAGCGTTCGCAGAAAACCGTCGCCAACCTGATGCACGCAGAGGCGGCGTTTGACCGCGTGCATGCAGTGCTCCAGTCACTGCGCGAAGGCGTGGTCGTCGTCGACACGAAGGAACGCATCGTGCTGATGAACCGCAACGCGCGCCGCGTGCTCGGACTCGGCGAACGCCGCGCCGAAGCGGAGCCGCTGTTCTCGCTCTGCACAGGCGCATTGGCCACCGCGCTGCGCGAAGGACTGACGCGGATCGAATCGCAACGGACTGCAGAAGTTCGCATCGGCGACATCGCGCACGAAGGCCGCGTCTACGACCTGTCCGTCGTTCAAGTGCAGTCGAACCGCCCGGACCAGGACTACGGCAAGGTCCTCGTGTTGGCGGACGTGACGCAGAGCCACGAGGTCAATCGCCTCAAAGACGAACTGCTGTCCTCGATCAGTCATGAGCTGCGCACACCGCTCACCAACATGATCTGCTCGAGCGAGATCCTGACGACCCTGACGCCTAGCGACGAGTCCGAGTGGCGTGAATTCGCCACCATGCTCGCAACCGAGTCGAAGCGCCTGAAGTCGCTCGTCGACGACATCATGGAATACGGGCTCCTGGAGACGGGGCGCGTCGAATGGAACGCCGAGCCGCACAGCCTCGCCGAGTTGGCGCGCACGGCAGTGGGCGTGCTCAGCCCTGCAGCGCAGCAGAAGCGCCAGAGCATCGAGTGCGCGATCGGCAACGACGCGGTCGCAACCGTGGATGTTCGGCGCATGCGCGAGGCGCTGTGCCGCATCCTCGACAACGCGGTCAAGTTCTCGCCGGATGGCGGCACGATTCGCGTGGCACTGACCTCGCATGCAGGCACAGCCGAGATCGCGATCGAAGACGATGGGCCAGGCATTCCGGCCGACGACCGCGAACGAGTCTTCGAGCGATTCCAACAACTCGGCGACGTGATGACCGAGAAGCCGCAAGGCACGGGCCTCGGGCTCGCGATCGTGCGGCGCATCCTCGAGGCCGCGAACGGCAAGGTGCGCTGCGAAGCGTCACCTACGGGCGGCGCTCGCTTCGTCGTGAGCCTGCCGATCGCGACTGCGGCCCTTCGCTGACGGCTCGTCAGTCGATGCGCAGCGCGGCCTCGACGTCGCGCATCCAGCGCTGCATCGCGGAGTCGGCCATGCGCGCGCGCGCAGAAGGCCCGTCCGACGCTTCGAACGCAAAGCGCAGCAGCAGCCGACGATTGCCGCGCTGCACAAAACGCCATCGTTCACAGCGGACGCCGTCAGCGCTCGGGTGCTCCCACTCCTCCACAGCCCCATCGCTCGCGTTCGTCGCCATGGTGCGCACCGCGCGCGAAGCGGACTGCACTGCGCCGCAGAGTCGGACTCGAATGACTTCTTCGTCCTCGCCGGGAGTCGCGAGCAATCCCGTCAGCCGCGCGGTTGCGCCATCGCGAACGACCTGCGCCTGCAGCGGGCACAACTCGTCCTGAGTGCGCACGATCGTCGATCCTTCGACCTTCGCCAAGGCGACGCGCAACGCATCGTTGCGATAGCCGCCGTTCTCGTAGCGCCCTTGGTCAGGCTGCGGATACGGCTGGAGTCGCAGCGCGCGCAACTGCCCGGATCGCTCACGCCACTGCGCAAGGAACGGAGCCGACTTCCAGACAACCGAACGACCATCTGCAGCGCGAAGCGTCCAATCGACGCGCAACTCGCAACTCTCGACCGCGCCGATCCGCGCCACGTCGTCCAGCTGCACGAATGCCATCGAGTCGGAGCGCTCAGTCGTGTCCACGTCGCGCGAGAGCGCAGCTCTGCGATCCACTCCGAACGGCGCGTGGACGAAGTCGTCATCGAGCATCGCTTCCAGCGCCGCGCTTCGCTCACTCCACGCCGACAGCAGTTGTTCGCACCGACGCTCCGCGTCCGCGCGCAGTGGCAACGCTGCGCCAAGACCGCCGTCGCGACGAAAGCGCACGACGGCCGTCTCGATGCGCGCGTCCGCGGTCTGACTCCACACGACATGCGTAGCGCTCTGGTCGGTCCACACCTCCGCTTCCGGCGACACGGACTCGACGCGGCAACCTGATGGCAACGTCAGCGCGTGCATCTGAGCTACCTCGAGCCCGCGCGCCATCGGCAAGCGAAGCACGAACGCATCGCGCTGCGGCAACAGCCCCGACGCGGGCTGCAGGTCGGCCCGCACGCGCCATCGATAGCCCTGACCCGCGCGCAGGTTGCTCGGCAACTCGGCGCGAACAGTGGCAACCTCTGCGCCACGCGCTTCCGCGGCGATCCACGGGATCGCCTTGCCGTGGCCATCCACTGCGCGCAGCGAGTCCGTGACCTGTGCGAAGCCGCGGGTGTCGAACTGCAGCTTCCGTTCCCGCGAACGACCATCGTGCATGCCGACGAGCAGCAGTTCGCACGACAGCGATCCTTCGGCGTCGAGCTTCCACTCTTGGACCGCGCAACCGCGTGGCGAGCGCTCTAGCTCTTCGCGCAACGCGCGCGTAGATGCGACATGCGAGTCTCCATCATCGCTCGCGACGAAGCGGTGCAATCGCGTGCCAACGGAAGGCGATGGAGCAAAGACGTTGAGCAGCGGCGTGCGCAACACTTCGCGCTTCGAGCCATCCATCGCGAGCGATCGAGCGTCGTCCGCGAAGCTGCCGCCGCCGGCATGCAGCAAGACACCATCCGCCGACAGCGTCTCCGCGACGTTGCCGAGGAGATGACGCACGAGAAACGGCGAGCGCCCCTCGTCCATGGATCCCGCTGCGACCGCCTCGCTTCGCGTGAACGGATCCGCAACGAC
>CAIYFF010000625.1 GCA_903925435.1 uncultured Planctomycetota bacterium
AGCACCCCGCGCAGTCGATCGACCTGCCGAAGGAACCGTTCTTGGCGGTGCTACTGCAGCGCCGCGATGACCCGCGTGTGCGCATCGACGCCAAAGACGCGCCGACCCCGCTCCAGCTGACGCTCGAAGCGATGCGAGCGGCTGCGACGCTGGATCGCAGAGCAACCGTCGTGACCATTCTGCCACCCGAGGGACTCGCCGAAGCGGACCTGCGCCCACTGCGCCATCTCGATGGCGTGCAACTCGAACTTGCGCACGCAGCGTCGGCCGCATGCATGGCGGCAACCGCGGTTGTGACGATCAACTCGCCGCATGCCGGCGTGGCGCTGCTCGCAGACACTCCGGTGCTGCACTTCGGCAGGGCGCTCTACGGCACTCCTGGCGTGGCGTTCTCAACCGAACTCGGCCAACTCGCTGCGACCTTGCGCATGGCGATGCGCGACGACCAGCCAGAACTTCGCCGACGATTCCTCTCGACCGTGCTCCAGCGCTCGCACCTGTGGTGCTCGGCGGATGACCCGGACCACAACGGCATCAATGGTTGGATCCTGCGCATCGAGGACGAACTCGCGCAGAAAATGACATATGGGGCCGACCTCCGATACCGGGCCGGCCCCGCATGGCCGCTGCAAGAAGAACGCCGCTGAGCGGCGCGCTTCAGGCCTGCGCGGCCTGGTTCACCTGCGCGCGGGGAGCCTGCGGCGCGATCCGCTGCGCCTTCGCGCGCGGCTTGCGCTGACCCATCAGCTCGCGCTTCAAGCGCTCCTCGAGGTCCTTGTCCGTGTCGCGGCGGGCCGACTGGATCGACTCTTCGAGTTGACGAGCCTGGTCGCCGTTCGCGCAGGTCATGCGCTGAGCCTGAGCAACCGCGTCGTAGAAGCGCGCGCCTTGGAGCACGGGGCAGAGCTTGATGCCGTCGTTCGTGGTGACCCACGAACCCTCGGGCACTTCGAGCCAGTTGCCGCGCGTCAGCAGGTTGGCGCGCTCGCTCCAGCGATCGCGAAGACCTGGCTCAATCGGGCGGTCATCATCGAGCAGATAGGTCGGGACGACGTCGTAGTGCTTGCACAGCGCGAGCAGCATCGGGAGGGTCGGCAGCGAACGGCCTTGCTCCAGGTGCGACATCGTCGCCGGGCGCACGCCGAGGATCTTCGCGGTGACGCCCTGCGGCTCACGCTTCACACGGGTGCGGAGGTAGAACAGCTTCAGGTGCAGACGACGCATAGCTACAAGAGAGTTGGGGAGGATAGAGCAGGGGAAACGGCGTTCGGCGCAGCAGCGACCAAGGCCGTTGGCGCGAAAGACTAGCACCGAAGTTCAAAACGAGACGGCGCACGCGCGCAGCGCGCATGCGGCGCGCCTGATAGGGTTTGACGAACTACCGATGGCGCCGACGCGACACGACCAACGCGATTCCTTCGAAGGACCTGCAGATTCGGTCGAGGTCGTGTTCGTGACGCCGTGCAGCGATGCCGATGCGCAGCGATGCACTCGCTTCCACGTGCAGATGGCAGACGAAGCGCCGCGTTCTGCGTGGACGATCCAACGCGAAGATGACGGCATGTTGTCGCTCTCGACGCCAGCCAACGCGCAGCGACTCTGCGTGCGCATCGACTTCGACGATGGCGATCTCGGCAGGCGACTCCAAACTGCGAGCAAGCAACAGCCGATCGCGCGCGCCGTGTCGCTGCACCGACGCGAATCGCCGCCGAGCGTGTTCGATGCGACCGCGGGCATGGGCCGCGACGCGATGCTGCTGGCACACCTCGGCTGCCAGGTGACCGCTTGCGAACGCATCGCGCCGCTCGCGTTGCTGCTCGAAGACGCAGCCGAGCGAGCGCCCTTTGCCGATCGCATCGCGGTTCGCCATGCCGATGCCGCGGTCGTGCTCGACGAACTCGGCGCAGACTCCGTCGACGTCGTGCTGCTGGACCCGATGTTCCCGACGCAAGGTCGCGCGCAAGTGAAGAAGGAGATGCAGGTGTGCCGCTTGCTCGCTGGCCAGCCGG
>CAIYFF010000626.1 GCA_903925435.1 uncultured Planctomycetota bacterium
CACTCGCCACATGGACGGCGCCAACAGCGGATCGGAGTCCGCGCGGCTCGCGCGCGAACTCTGCGCGGCGAGGGGCAAACCCAAGTTCGTGATGCTGCTCGCATCGGGCATCGACATCGACACGCAATCCGCGATCGACGCCATCGAGTCAGAACTCGGCTCCGACGTGACGATCTTTGGCGGCACCTCTGCCGACAACATGCAGGGCATCGCCAGCTATCAGTTCCTCGACGGCGAGATCCATGAGCGGGCCGCGGCGCTGGTCGGATTCTTCGATCCATCGCTCGAAGTGCACACGCGCGCATCGCATGGATTCGTGCCGGCAGCGGTGCAGTTCCACGTGACGAAGGCCAGTGGCAATCGCGTGCACGAACTCGATGGCGAGCCCGCATGGAACGCGTTCACGCGCGGCCTCGGGCTGCGACCTTCTGCAGTTCCTGGCGACACGATCCCGCCAGGCGCCGTGGGCATCGCCCTCAATCCGCAGGACGCTCAGGACTACGGCGATACGCATCTGTTGCGCGTCATCACCAAGAAGTTCGACGACGGCACGATGCTGATGCCGGTCCACTGCGAGACCGGCGAACGACTGTCGCTGATGCGTCGCGACGAGGATCGGATCTTCCGCAACCTCGACGACATGATGCGCCGCTTCCGCACAGAACTCGCGGGCAGGCGGATCGTCGCAGTGTTCCACGCCGACTGCGGCGCGCGCGGCCGCCTGACGCTCAACCGCGTCGCGAAGGATGAGATCGTCCGCGCGATGCAGACGCCGCTCTGGCAAGACCGCGAATGCCCGCCATGGCTCGGCATGTATGGATTCGGCGAGTTCGCGCGCCTTTCCGGCAGGAACTGCTTCCACAACTACACGACCGCTCTCTACGTGATCAGCCGTCGATGAACCCAATGGATCGCAATCCAAAGTCCACGGCCGACACGCCCGCGCAGAACGAGCTGCAACGGACGGTCGGACTGCTGCTCGCGACGCAGCAGGAACTGATCCATTCACGCCACCAACGCGACCGCGAACTGCGCGTGTTGGACGGGATCGTGCGTTTTGCGGAACGGGCCGCGACCATCGAGGATCTCGACACGTTCTGGGACTCCGTCGCCGATGCATGCGCATCCGCGTTCGAGTGCGAGTCCGCGATCGTGCTCGATCACGCGCTGCAGAGCGCCCAAACCGTCTCCTTCCGCGGCCCAGCGCCGTTGGACCCCGCCGAGACCACAGCGCTGTGCATCGCCGCCGAGGCTGCCATCGGCGCGGGCCTCATGTCGCCGAGCGCCGAACATCTCGCGAAGGTCCGGTTCGGAGGCAAGGCGGTGGCCCATCTGCTCGTCGCCCCGGTCGGCAACGCTGCGCAGGGCCAACGGCGCTACCTCGCAGCGGCGCTGACCCAGGAGAAACACTCGTTCTTTCCGCCGCTGGACCAACGCTCCGAGCCCGCGCTCAGACTGTTCTCGAGCAGCGTGCAGGCGGTGTTCGAGATGCTGCGCGCGCGCAGACAGACGGCGCTGCAGCTCGCAGCGCTCGACCGCTCGCACTGCGCGCTGCTCGAGAGCGAAGCGAAGTATCGCTGCCTGTTCGAAGGCGGCGCCGACGCGCTCGCGCTGTGCTCGTCTGACTACGGCAAGATCCTCGACTGCAATGCGGCGCTCTGCGATCTGCTCGAACTCCCGCGCGAGAGAATCGTCGGCCAGCTGGCGGCATGGCCGATGCAGAAGGGAGCGGATGCAGGAGTCTTCGAGTGCGAGATCCGGAGCGCAGGCGGGACGGCCGTTCCCGTCGAGATCCGGTCCTCCGACGTGGGCATGGACGGCTCCTTGCACCGGCTCTACGTGCTGCGCGACATCACGAGGCGCAAACGAGCGGAGTCCGAGCAACGCAAGCTGCAGGACCAACTGCTGCAAGCGCGCAAGATGGAGTCGATCGGTCGGCTTGCAGGCGGGATCGCGCACGACTTCAACAACTTGCTCACCGTGATCTGCGGTTGCGGGGAACTGATCCAGGGCAGCGCGCTCGACGATTCGCAGCAGCAGATGCTGGCGGAGATGATGTCGGCCAGCCGCCGCGCCCAGTCGCTTACGCAGCAACTGCTCACGTTCAGCAGGAAGCAGCTCATCAGGCCCGTGCCGGGCGAGTTCAACGAGCATGCGAAGTCTTCGATCCGCATGTATCGCAGGTTGATCGGCGAGGACATCGCGCTCGAGTTCGCGCCGTGCTCCGAGAAGACTCCGATCCTCGCAGACCCGCAGCAGATCGACCAGGTCATCGGCAACCTGCTGATC
This sequence comes from uncultured Planctomycetota bacterium, assembly GCA_903925435.1. Lineage (GTDB taxonomy): Bacteria > Planctomycetota > UBA1135 > UBA1135 > UBA2386 > SXPK01. Next base: position 2,290 of record CAIYFF010000626.1, read on the forward strand.
AATGCGCGCGATGCCATCCATGCGCGCGACGACGATGCGCAGCGCTCGATCCGAGTGACCACCTCGATCGAGGTCGATCCCGACGGAGCCAAGGCCAAGGGCTGCTATGTCCGACTCGCGGTGGAAGACTCCGGCGTCGGCATCGACGAAGCCGCGCGCGAGAACTTGTTCGAGCCGTTCTTCACGACCAAGGACACCGGCAAGGGCACCGGGCTAGGGCTCGCAACGGTGTTCGGCATCGTGCAGCAGAACCACGGCGCGATCTTCGCGACGAGCGAACCAGGCAACGGATCCAAGTTTGAAGTGCTGTGGCCGATGCGTAACGAAATCCATGCGAAGTCTGCGGGCGAGGCGCAAACCGCCCCACAACATGGCCGCGAACTCGTGTTGCTCGTCGAGGACGACCGCGGCGTCCGCGAGTTTGCCGCACAGGCGCTGCGCACCTACGGCTACGACGTGCGCACTGCATCGTGCGCCGACGAAGCGCTGCAGATCCTCGACGCGGGCACAAAGCCACACATCCTGGTCACGGATGTCGTGATGCCGAAGACCAACGGTCGCGTGCTCGCCGAGGAAGTGCGCCGACGCATGCCCGCGATCCCGGTCTTGTTCATCTCCGGCTACACCGACGACATCATCGCGCAGCATGGAGTGCTCCGCGATGGCGTCGAGCTGCTCGAAAAGCCGTTCGGCATCGCAGAACTCTCGCAACGAATCCGACGCATGCTCGACGACTGAACGCCGATCGCGCGCAGACTCGAATTCACGCAGTCATGCCGCGTTCGACGCCAGCTGCTTGCGCTTGCTGCGACGCCGAATTGGATGCGAGCACGGGAAGTCGCACGGCATGCAGAAGCGCATCCACCTTCATGGGGCCAGCCGAAGTCGGCGTGAGCCGGGACGGCGCACCGAGGCACGACCACAACGCGCGAGTCAGCACATCTTGCGGCAACGGCCGCGAGAACAGATAGCCCTGGCCATAGCGGCAGCCTTCGTTGGTCAGCAGGTCCTTGGCGCGCACCGTCTCGACGCCCTCAGCGACGACCTCGAACCGCAACAGGCGCGCGAGATGCAAGATCATCTCGCAGATCGCGACCTTCTCCGGCTCACGCTCCAGATCCGACACGAACGAGCGATCGATCTTGAGCACGTCGAACTTGAACTGCCGCAGATAGCACAGCGAGGAGTAGCCGACGCCAAAGTCGTCGATCGCGACCGATGTGCCAGCTTCGCGCAGCGATTCGAGAATGCGCATCGCGCGCGGCATGTCCAACAGCAGCGCGGACTCCGTGATCTCCAGCTGCAGGAAATGCGCGGGCAAGCTGGATTCGCGCAGCGCATCGCGCACGAGTTCGACGAGCCCTTCCTCCATCTGCACCGCGGAGACATTGACGGCGACATGCCGGATGGAAGCCCCCTGGCGCAACCAGCTCGCCATCTGCCGGCACGACTCACGCAGCACCCACTCGCCGACGGCACGGATCGAGCCATTGCGTTCTGCGATCGGGATGAACTCCGCCGGCGAGACCATGCCGAGCTCGCGGTGTTGCCAGCGCACGAGCGCCTCGAAGCCGACGACTTCATCCGTTCGCATGTCGACTTGCGGCTGGAAGTGCAGCCGCAACTCCCCACGCTCGACTGCGTGATGCAGATCCGCATCAAGGCGCATGCGCCCACCGTGCACCGGCATCGAAGCGCCGTCGTGCACGATGAGTCGCGAGCCAGCGAGCGGCCGTGCCACGCAGAGCGCAGCCTCCGCTTCGAGCAAGGCCGCGGCGGATCGCTCCGACGCCGTGCATCCATTCCCAGCGGCGCTCCTTCGCGATAGGCCTGCGCAGAACTGCGCGAACACCTCTCGCCCATCGACGCGATACGGCCGCGTCATCTCGGTCAGGATGCGCTGCGCCGCAGCCTCATGCGCCTCCGCGCTCGATCCCTCGAACAACAACCCGCTGCGCTGCAGACCCGCACGGCCGCATGCGACCGCATCGGGATGGAAACGCAGGCAATCGAGGAATCGCTCGTCGAACTGGCGCTGCAGCGCTTCGCCCGCTGCGGGGCCGAGCTCTTGGTAGATACGATCGGCGTCCTTCCACCGATAGACCGCAAGGGACTGCGGGATGGATCCATCGCTCCCTGCGGCGCGTCGCAGTGCATCTTCGAATCCGGAAAGGTCCAACAAGCGCAACCGACCATCGTCATCGTGCGCGAGCTGGCTGTTGGCGTCGATGCGCTGCGCCATGTCGCGGATGCGCACCGACTCCCGCTCCACAAGTTGCCACTTCCGGTCCAGGCGAGCGCGCACTGCCTCCACCAACTCCTCGATCGAGAACGGCTTCGGCAGATAGTCATCTGCGCCGAGCTGCATCCCCTTTCGAATGTCCCGTCGCTCCTGCTTGGCCGTGAGGAAGATGAACGGGATCTCGCGCGTCGCGGGATCGTCGCGCACGGATCGCAGCACATCGTGGCCATCGACCTCTGGCATCGTGACATCGCAGACGATGACGTCCGGCATGCACGTGCGCGCAGCCTCGATGCCAGCA
>CAIYFF010000627.1 GCA_903925435.1 uncultured Planctomycetota bacterium
CGGCCATCCGCGAGCGCGGTGGTCTGCGAGAACAGGCCCGCGCCGAACGACGCGCCGCCGAGTTGCCACGACTCCAGACGCGACTGGTAGCGAAGCGCCGCGGGGCCGGAGCCACCGACGAACAGCAGTTCGCCCGCAGGTTCGTTGAACACCGCGCCGCCGATGATCGGCACTGGCGGTTGGTTGAGCGGCGACGCAAACGTGCCCGCGCCTTGCAGCGTCTGGCGAACGAGGTTGGACGTCGAGAACACCGGGCCGGACTGGCCGACGGCTTGCAGCGCGAACGGAATGCCCGCGAGCCCAAGGTCGTTGGGGAGCGGCAGCGTCACCGATGCGGCGCCCGTGCCGTTCAGCAGGCCGGTCATGCCGGGCACCGTGAGGCTGAAGTCGACGAAGTCGGGTGCGAGGTCGAGCGTGATGCCAAGCGCTGGGATCGGCGTCGACTGCTCGCGCAGCGACACGAGCAGGATGTAGGCCGCGTTGGCGGTCCCACTCGACATCGAGAAGGTGACCGAGCCAGGCAGCGCGCCGCCGCGTTGGCCGAGATCGAAGTTCTGTGCGTGCGCCGCGCTGGTGGCGAGCGCGATGCAGAGAGAGGTGCGAACGATGGAATTGCGCATGGGGGAGTCCTACGTGTGCTCCGTGGAGAGATGCGGAGCGCCTCGTGTGCGGAGAACTACACAGGCTAGTGGCGAGCAGCCGGGGTGGCTACCCGTCAATAGGCCCAGGTTCCGCAGCGAGGGCGCGCCGGTGGACGAGTGGCGTCCCCAACATGTCGCGCTTCAGCGGCCCGGTGCGGCCTTAGGCATTGCGAGTTCGCGCCGCCGTAACTCATCGTGATCTGCAGGAGTCAGTTCGCGCGGAGTGAGCCCCGATGGCGCAGCGATGCCGGTCGCGGTCGCGTGCAGTTGCGCTGTCGCGACGAGGTCGACGACGAAGCGGCCGCGCTCACGCGTGACGATGTAGTCGCCGCTCGCAGCGGGCTGGTTTGGGTTCTCGGCGCGCACGAGCCAGCTGCCGCGGAGGTCCTGCGCTTCTGTCGGGACGAGACGCTGTTGTTGTCGGATCGACTCGAATGGCATCCCGTCGACTGCGGCCGCCGACTCTTCGGTGACGAGGTTGCGCAGCGCCACCTTGTCCGCCGCGAACAACGCGTCCTGGAACGCGTCGAACGTCGCCATCGCCTGTGCATCCCGCGACGGCTGGCCGCAGCCCTGGACGAGCAAGGCCGAAATGCCGATGGCAGCGGAGATTCGCAGTCGCATGCGCCCGTCATCGACGCAACGGGGCGGATCCTTGAGGCTCCGTTCGCGCGCTGGCAACTGCGCGTTCGCTGGCAATCCGGTGTCGGCTATCGTCCCGGCCCACCATGCGCGACTTGCACACTGCTGCTGTCCTGCTCGGCGTGACGTTCGCGCTGCCCGCAGTGTTCGCGCAGGCACCATCGCCACAACGCCGCGCAGCGGTCGGCGTAGTCGAAGGATCCGCGGGCCCGCTCGCCGGCGCATCGGTCACGTTGGTGGGACATCACACGGGCGCGATGTTCGACGGCGATGTCGACCTGATCGAAGTGAAGGCCGACGACAACGGACGATGGCGCGCCAATCTCTTCGTCGGCATGCCCTACTTCGGCTTCGCTGCGGGGCCGTGGGTCGATGGCGAATGCGAGCTGTCGTCGGTGCGCGGCTGGTTTGGCGCCGGCGCCATCGTCGAGTTCGTCTGCGCATCGCGCGTCAACGCTCGCACGATCGACGTGCGCGGCGCGGAGTCGTGGCTTTCGCGTCCCGGCTATCGCTTGGCTGCGCGGCCCTATCTCGCGACGGGCGGTCCGCAGATCTGCATGCCGATCTCGTTGCCGTTCACGCGCACAGATGACCGTGTTTGGGCATATCCGCGCGCGCCGCTCGGCCGCGTCGAAGTGCAAGACGAACGCGGTTTGACGGTTTGGCGCAGCGAGCAGTCGGTCGAGTCGATGACCAACTTCGCGATGTCGCCGCCGAGCGAGTTCGCGTGCGAAGTGATCGACGAAGCGGGCGCGCCGATCGTGGGCGCAACGGTGCACATTCGCGGCGATGGCATCTACGACTCGGGTGTCGACGGCATCGAGACGACGCGCGTGTTTCCGACGCGGTTGGTCGCGACGACGGGCGCGGATGGACGCGCGCGCATGCTGCTGCCGCTGTCGCCGCCGCTGTTCTCGAAGCCCGCTGCGCCGGCGCGCATGTTCGTGGCGCGCGCGGATGGCTACGCAGAACAAGTGTGCGGAGTGCGCGGCAACGACGTGTTTGTCGAAGGCGTGCGTCAACCTGGAGCCGCGCCGGATGTGCTGCGCTTTCGGCTGACGAAGTCGGAGACGATGCGCGGCGTGCTGCGCCAGGTTGCCGGCGGCGCTGGCGCGCGCGTGCAGTTGCGTCAGGTTGCGAAGCTGCGGTTGGAGGAGGATGGGTTCTTCCACGAGAACCGCGTCGCCGCGGCGGATCTGGGGCCCGATGGGTCGTTTGCGCTGGCTTGCATCGATCGCGATCTGCATCAAAGCCAATGGCTCGTGCATCCGTCCGCGAGCGAGCCGCCGATCGCACTATCGATGCGCGATGGGCTTGCCACCGTCGAGGATCTCGAACGCGGCATGGAGCGACTGGGCTCGGTGTCGATCCAGGCGATGGATGAAGGGGCAGGGCCCGCTGCTGGACAATGCGTCTACGCGCGATGCGAGCGCGAGTCGCCAGAGCAGGGCAGCACGCATGGCGTGATTCGACTGGTTGCGGACAGCGGCGGTCGGCTCTCCGCGCGGTTGCAGGAAGGCTCTTGGTCCTTCGTTGTCGCATCGGCTCTTGGCTATGCGGCAGCGAGCGTCTTGGTCGAGGCGGGCGGCGAGCACACAGTCGAGTTGCGGATGAAGCCGTGGCCTGTCATGCGCGGCTCTGTGTGCGACGCAGCGGGCGCGCCGATCACGGGCGCCTCGTTCTCGTTGCGCCCCAACTGGAACATGCCGCGGTCGCTGACCGGTGTCGAATGGATGATCGCGCGCTGGTCGATGCGCCTATTGCCGACGCTGTCGCAGCGCGTTCGCAGCGAGCAGGATGGCACGTTCGCGGTGGCGTTGCCTGCGCACG
>CAIYFF010000628.1 GCA_903925435.1 uncultured Planctomycetota bacterium
CAGAGCGATCTTGACCGGGCGACCGGTCAGCATCGACATCTTGGCTGCAGCGATCTCGTGGTTGAACGGATCGCTCTTGCCGCCGAAGCCGCCGCCATTCGGGCACGCAATCACGCGGATGTGATGCGCGGGCAGCGGATGCAGCACGCGCGCGAGCGCGCGGTGCAGGTAGTGCGGCGTCTGCGTCGACGACCAGATCGTCAGCTTGCCGTCCTTGTCGAAGTGCGCGAGCGTCGCGTGCTGCTCCATGGGCAAGTGCGTGTTGCCCTCGAAGAACACCGTGTCCTCGCGGATGTGGTCCGCGCGCGCAAAGCCATCCTGCAGATCGCCGAACTCGAGGTTCTCGAGGCGATGGATGTTGCCGCGAACGCCGTAGTCGTGGAGCCGCGGCTCATTCGTCGCCGCCGCTTCGTGAACGCCGCCAATCGTCTGCAGCGTCTCGTATTCGACCTCGACCGCGCGGCACGCATCCCACGCCTGCTCCTCGGTCATCGCCGCGATCGCGACGACTGGATCGCCGACGAAGCGCACCTTGTCGAGGCACAGCGCGTGCTCGTCCTGGCTCACGGGCAGGATGCCGAACGGCACCGGCATGTCCGCGCCAAGCAGGATGCCCTTCACGCCCGGCATCGACCGCGCCTTCTCGACGTCGATGTGCTTGATCAGCGCGTGCGCCACCGTGCTCCGCAGGAGCTTCATGTGGATCATGCGCGGCAACGTCAGGTCGTCCGCAAACTTGGTGAGGCCCGCAACCTTGCTGCGCGCGTCGACCTTGCGGATCGGCTTGCCGATCACCTTGAGTTCGTCCTTCTTCGCGTCGTGGCGCCAAGGAGCGTCGACGCGCGTGACGCCGGGGACCGACTTCGGCTCATCAAGACCCATAGATCGACTCCTTGCTCGGCTGCTTGTCCTCGCCGCGCATGCGCGCAGCCGCCAACTCCACGGCCTCGAAGATCTTGATGTAGCCCGTGCACCGGCACAGGTTGCCCGCGAGGCACTTCTTGACCTCGTCGCGCGACGGCGACGGGTTGTCGCGGATCAGCGCCTCGGCCGTCATCAGCACGCCCGGCGTGCAGTAGCCACACTGGGCTGCGCCGAGGTCCGCGAACGCGTCCTGCAGCGGGTGCAACGTCGGGCCATTGGCGAGGCCCTCGACCGTGCGCACCTGCTTGCCCACGGCGTCGACCGCGAGATAGAGGCAACTCAGCACCGGCAGGCCATCGATCTGGACCGTGCAAGCGCCGCATTCGCCGAGTTCACAGCCGTGCTTGGTCCCGCAGAGGTCGAGTTCCTCCCGCAGCACTTCGAGCAGCGTCTTGTGCGGCAGGAACGCGCACTGATGGGGTTCGCCGTTCACGACGAACGTCGCGAGGACCTTGTCCGGATCGCTCATGGGGGCGAGGAGGATAGCGATCCAGGTCGGCAGGTCGAGCGCGGAGGAAATCCGGGCGCGGCTGCCGTTCGCGGCCGGGCGGAAGTCGCCTCAGGAAGCTCGACGCAACAGCGCAGCCCCGCAGGGCCACGCGACCAGGACGTAGACCAGGGCGGCGAACACGCCGACTAGGGCAAACCCCGCGTGGATCGCGAGCACGAGGGCCGCGATCGAGCCCAGAACCGACGCCGCGCTGTTGGCGCCCCAGGCCCACGGCACGTGGTCCGGCGCGATCCGTTCGACGAGCCGGATGCCCTGCGGGAAGAACATCCCCATCGGGAACGCGAGCACGGCGATCGCCGCGATCGACAGCGCGATCTTGGCGCCGATCGGCCACGCCAACGCGGCGCTGGCGAACAGCGG
>CAIYFF010000629.1 GCA_903925435.1 uncultured Planctomycetota bacterium
CCTCGCCGCATTCGGCCGCAGCCTTTGCGAGGTCCATGCATCGTTGCATCCAGTGCATGTCGTCGGGCAAGTCAGTCATGCGCAGCGTCGGGCGATCCGTGGTTCGAGCGAAGGCATCGATCATCGCGCCATCGCGCGCCCATGGCCACGACGCAGATCGCTGCTTGCCAGCGCCATTGCCGAGCGGAGTTCTCGCGCGCATTCGCATCGCCGCGACCTAGCATCTCGCGCCAACACACCACCCGGCAGCCGAACGTGACCAAGCGCGACTTCCTCTCGACGACCGACCTCACCCGCAACGAACTGGAGGACATGCTGGAGCTCGCAGCGCGAGTGAAAGGCAAGCGGCCTGGCCAAGTGCTGGCGGGCAAGACACTCGGCCTGCTGTTCTTCGACCCGAGCCTGCGCACGCGCGTCAGCTTCGACGTCGCGATGGGCCAGCTAGGCGGCAGCTGCATCAACCTTTCGCGCGACGACCTCTACGAGCTCGAGCCGACCGAGCAGGCCGTGATGGATGGCCGCGCAGAAGAACACGTCATGGACGCGGCGCGCACGTTGTCGCGCTACGTCGACGCGCTCGGCGTGCGCAACGTCGCCCGCACCGGATCGTGGGCGCACGACCGCCAAGAGTTGCTGCTCCGGAGTTACGCGAAGTATGCGAGCGTGCCGGTCATCAACTTGGAGACGTGCTTCGAACACCCATGCCAGGCCGTTGCCGACGTGTTCACCATGCGGGAGCGCTTGCTGTCGCTGAAGGGACGCCGCCTGACGCTCGCGTGGAGCGTGCACCCAGAGCCAAGGCCGCTCGGCCCGACGCACTCGGTGCTGACGCTGGCTGCGATGATGGGCATGAACGTCACGCTGGCGCACCCGCTCGGATTCGAAGTCGACGACTCCGTGCTCGCGAACAGCAAGAAGCTCGCGGACGAAGCAGGCGGCTCCGTGCAGATCGTGAACGACCTGCAGGCCGGCGCGCGCGGCGCTGACGTTCTGTATGTGCGCTCGTGGGGCTCGACCAAGTATTGGGCCGACGCGGAGCGCGAAGCGATGATCAAGCGGTCGCTCGGCGACTGGCGCATCGACCAGAAGCTGATGACGACGACGAACGACGCGCTGCTGATGCATCCATTGCCCGTTCGCCGCAACGTCGTCGCGACCGACGAGGTGCTCGACGGACCGCGATCGGTCATCTACGAGCAGGCCGCGAACCGCACCCACGTGCAGAAGGCGTTGCTGATGCGCCTTCTGACGTGAGCATTCGGCCGGCGATCGTCAGCGCGTGAGCCCCTCGGCGCGCGCAACCTCGCGCAAGCCGTCTTGCAGGCAGACCGACGGGCGGAAACCGGTGGCTGCGAACAGCGAGGACGCGTCTGCGACCCACCCCACCGAACGCAGTTCGCGGACCTTGTCGCGGTTGAAGTGGAAGAGCCGCCCCGTCGCGCGCGCGAATCCATCGCATGCAAGCGCTGCCACAGCAGCAATCGACAACGGCATCGGCACGAGCCGAGCGCTCCGACCGCAGACCGCGGCGATCGCGCGCAGCAACGCGTGCGTGTCCGTTCGATCGGGCCCCTCGATCGCCATCGTCGAGCCGAGTGGCTGCTTCGCTGCGACGGCGAGAAGGGCTCGGACCACATCGCGCACATGCGCGATCGAAATCGGTCGAGCAACGGGCGGCACGAAGCACAACGGCGCAGTCGCCGTGCGGAACAGAAGCCGCGTCGCGCTATCGCCAGGTCCATACACGACCGGTGGACGCACGATGGCATGGCGAGGCACGCACTGCGAAACCGCGATTTCGCCGAGGCGCTTGCTCTCCCCGTAGGCAGAGATCGTGCGGCACTCGCTGGCCTTCCGGTCGGCACCCGATCCATCGACCGAAGGCCCAGCGGCCGCCAGCGACGACACGTGCACCAGGAATGCCGACGGCGTTCGTTGCGCGATGACTTCCGCCAATTGCCGCGTCGCATCGACGTTGACGGGAAGGAAGTCTTCGCGGCGCGCGCCCTTGATCGTGCCTGCGAGATGGAACACGAGGTTGGAGCCATCGATCGCTCGCGCGACGGCATCCAAATCGCGAAGGTCCCCCACAACCAGGCTCTGTTCGGGGACGCCCTGCGCAATCGCCGACTCCCGATTGCGCACCAAGCACCGCAGACGGTCCGGCGTTACTCCTGATCGCAACACGGTGCGGACCAGTTCACCGCCCAGGAACCCAGCAGCTCCGGTGACGAAGCAGCGTGCGGATGGGCCGAGGTTGGCGTGCGTATCGTTGGCCACGAAAGGCCGCGCAGTGTAGCAGTATCCGGTCCTCGTTCCGCACCAGTCGCGGCGCAGCCTCAGCAACACCTACGCAACCCTTGGATCTCTTCTCGAAATGCGACGGCTTCACGCGCGCGCGTGAACTGCAAGCAGCCGGCGTCTACCCCTACTTCCTGCCCTTGTCCGAGACGGAGGGCACCGAAGTCGAGGTGAATGGACGCCGCTGCGTGATGATCGGCAGCAACAACTACCTCGGCCTCACGCACCACCCAGAGGTGATGCAGGCAGCAGAGGACGCGCTGCGTCGCTACGGCACCTCTTGCTCGGGATCGCGATTCTTGAACGGCACACTCGAGCTGCACGAAGAGCTCGAACGTCGACTCGCGAAGTTCATGGGCAAAGAAGCAGCAGTCTGCTTCTCGACCGGATTCCAATCGAACCTCGGCGCGATCTCTGCGATCTGCGGCAAGGATGACCTGATCCTCTGCGACCGCGAGGACCACGCGTCGATCGTCGATGGCTGCAGGCTCAGCTTCGCCGAAGTTCGTCGATGGCGGCACAACGACATGGCCGACTTGGAGGCGCAACTGCAGCGCGGCCAACAAGCAGGCAAGGGCATGCTCATCGTCGTCGATGGGCTCTACTCGATGACCGGAGACCTCGCCGAATTGCCGTCGATCGTCAAGCTTGCGCGCCACTACGGCGCGCGCCTGATGGTCGACGAGGCGCACTCGATCGGAGTGCTCGGCAAGAACGGCCGCGGCGCTGCGGAGCATTTCGGCCTCGACGACGACGCGGACCTCGTGATGTCGACGTTCAGCAAGAGCTTCGCGAGCCTCGGCGGCTTCCTTGCCGGGCCTTCGAACGTGATCCACTACGTGCGCCACCACGCGCGCAGCCTGATCTTCTCCGCGTCGATGACCCCGGCGTCGACGGCGGCTGCGCTCGCGGCGCTGCATGTGATCGAGACGCGCGCCGACTTGCGTCGTCGCTGCCTCGAGGTCGCGACCAAGGTGCGGAACGGCCTGCGCAAGATCGGCTTCCAAACAGGCGGGGCGACCTACAGCCCGATCGTCCCGGTGCACATCGGCGATCAGAACCGGATGTTCGCGATGTGGAAGACGCTGTTCGAGTGCGGGCTGTTCACGAACCCCGTGACGCAGCCTGCGGTGCCAGTCGGCGCGGACATGATCCGCACCAGCTACATGGCGACGCACACGGATCGCCATGTCGAGCAGATCCTCGAGCGCTTTGCGGAAGCAGGCGCACGGGTCGGGATCCTTTCGCAGAGCCACGAAGGCGCGAACGCGCACGAAGCAGCGAGCTAGTCATCGCCACGCACCGCGAAACGAAGGACGCTTTCGACGAGGCCTATCTGACCTCGCTCGCAGAGCACATCCGCGCCTGCAAGCTGTTCGCGGTCAACAACCTCAACCGCGACTTCGTCGGCACCAGAGGCTTCTCCGTGGTGTTCACGCGCGACGGCGCAGAGCGGACCAAGTCCGAGTTCCCGTGGCTTACGCCCTACGTGCAACGCGTGCTGCGATCGGACTGCAATGCGTTCTACCTGAATCCGCTGCAACTGGAGAACGGCTCGCGCGTGGACCCGCACATCGACCGGAGCCTTCGCAGTTACTGCAAGGACATCCACGTGCCGCTGTCGGTTGCGGTTCTCTACGTCGACGTTCCCGCTGGCATGATCGGCGGCGAACTCGTGCTTGCACGCGGCAAGAAGTCGCTCGCTCGGGTGCGGCCGATGCGCAACCTGTTGATCGAGTTCGATGGCGATCTCACCCACTCCGTCGAGCGAGTCGAGACTTCGGGCCGAAGGCTCAGCTTGGTGTGCGAGCAATACGCGCTGACCGAAGACGAGCTCGAGCAGATCCCGCCCTACGCGGTCGAATCTCGCGCAGGCTACGGAAGGGGCTGAACTGTTTGGCTTCCGCTCCGGGAGCCACCGCGTAGATTCTGCGTCGATGACTGAGGCGCCTGACTTCGTCCACCTGCGAACGCGATCGCACTACAGCCTTCTCGGTGCGCCCGTCGAGGTGAGCGACCTCGTCAAGAGTGCTGCGGCCGATGGACAGAAGGCGATCGCGCTGACCGACAACGGCAACCTGTTCGGCGCGATCGAGTTCTACAAGGGCTGCAAGGACGCAGGCATTCGCGGCATCGTGGGCCAGACGACCTTCGTCGCCGCAAAGACGCGGCGCACCACCGCGGGCGGCGACAATCCGACGTTCGATCTCACGCTGCTCGCCGAGAACAACGAGGGGCTCGACAACCTTCGCACGCTGTCGTCGCTGGCCTACCTCGAGGGGTTTAGCTACCGCCCCCGCGTGGACATGGAACTGCTGGCGCAGCACAGCAAGGGCCTGATCTGCCTGTCTGGCTCGACGCATGGATGGATCGGGCAGTGCCTTCAGCAGAACGACGGCGCAGCCGCGGTCGCAGCAGCTGGCCAGCTGCGTGA
>CAIYFF010000630.1 GCA_903925435.1 uncultured Planctomycetota bacterium
ACGATCCGTCCGGCAGGTTGGTCGCGACGTCTTCGCTCGTGGCGCCCTGATACGCCGTCTCCCAGTCGTGGATCGCAGACGCGCCGTTCGTCGCGACATGCGTGACGAACCCGCGGCGCATCAAGTCGATCAGCAACGGCGACAAGCCGACCTTGAGCACATGCGCGCCGAGCGACATGCCGACTTCGCGGCCGTTCTGTCGCGCAGTGACGATGCGGTCGACGACCTTCTTCAGGTTCTTGCTGCCGTAGATCTCCGGCAGTGACTCAAACCACTGCAGGAAGCCCGGATTGGGCGGCAGCACTTTGGCGAAGTCGCGCTTGTCGACGAGGTTCTTGCGCTCGGCGAGCGGCCGGATGCGCAACGGGCGGGATGCAGGATGGCTCGGATCGGGCGCGGTCATCGCGGCGGAGCATCGTGCGCAGCGGAGGGCCCTGCGTCCATGGCGGAGACGCGTCGTTGTATCAACGCAACTCTGCCGTCGGGTGCAGCGCGCGGGCGGCGCGCAAGCCGAGCTTCTGGTTGCGGAACCCCGGCGCGTTCCACGAGGTCTCGGCAAACCTCGCATTGCGCGCCGACGTCGAATAGCAGCCGCCGCGGAGGATCCGGTTCTCGTTGTAGGCAACGCCGCGGCGCAGGCCGTCGCCGACACGCTCGTTGCCGCGTTCCATAAACCCGTCCATGCACCACTCCCAGACGTTGCCGTGCACGTCGTAGAGGCCGAATGCATTGGGCAAGAACGAGCCCACCGGCGCATGGATCACGTGCCCATCGTCGAACGGCTCCGGCTCGCCAAACTGCGGCGCCGTTGCTGCCGCAGACTGGTCGAGCAGATTGGCACGCCCCTGGAGCAGCGCTGGCGAGGAGCCGGGCCACCATGGAGTGTCCGCGCCGCCGCGCCCAGCGTGCTCCCACTGCGCGTCCGTCGGCAGCGTGAGGCCGTGTTCGCGCAGCATGCCTGTGCATTCGTGCCACGTGACGGACTCCACGGGATTGGATTGCGTGATCGGAGGCAGGTCCCCGGAATGCAGCAGCGGATTCGCGTAGGCCACGCCCGCGTGATAGTGGCTTGGCCGCCGCGTCGCCGCATCGCCGCGCCACAATCGCGTCCACTGCAGCTGCGTCAGTTCGTGCCGCGCGATCCAGTATGCGTCGAGCGAGACTTGCGCGATCGAGGTGTCGTCTCGCATCTCAGGGTCGAACCGCTCCGCATCTGGGTTGATTCCCTGCGCGCCAATCTCCAGGTCGCTGCCCGGCACGAGCACGAACATGACGCCAGATCCGGGGGCCGACTGCCACGCGAGCGATCCATCCTTCGCGTGCGTCGGGATCTCGAGGGACAACGGATCGCACTTCTGATCCCAAGCCGATGGCAGGTGGTAGGCCTCGAACAACCCCGTTGCCGGATTCTCGCCAATCGGCACGAGATCCATCAGGTCCTCATCGCGCAGCGTGACCACGCGGTCCGCGTAGCGAGCGTTGTTCGCGATGAGCCGTCGCGCTTCATCCCAAGTGCAGGTTGCGCGCGGATGCTTGCTGGAGAGCCCTGCGGCGAGGCGCTCCGCCCACGCCATGCGCTGCTTGATCACAGCGACGTCCTTCTGTTCGAACGCGTCGAGATCGCTGCGCAGCGTCCGCAGCGTGCTTAGCAAGAATGCAGCTGCTTGCGACGTCGGCGCAGAGCCAAAGCTCCATGTGCGTCGCGCCCCGACGCGTTGCTCCAGCTCCTTCAGCCGATTGCCGGTCTCGGCCATGCGCACGCTGCGCGAGGCGAT
>CAIYFF010000631.1 GCA_903925435.1 uncultured Planctomycetota bacterium
CAGATTGCGAAGGGATCGCGATCGAGGTCGATGCTCGGGCTCGCGTTGTCTCGTTGCGGCTTCGCAACGGAACCTTGCGTCGGCCGGGCGCCGAGTCGACCATCGGCGACGAGGGCTACCGCATGTTGCTGCCGAACCTAACTCCTGAGCGCGCATCTTCGATCCTGATGGGCATGGTGGTGGAGCGTTGAGCTCCGCATTGCGCGGGACTGCGCTGAAGCAGTTCCAGTCCCACTACGGGCCTCGGATCGAACAGGCGCTCGACCAGTTGCTGCCGCCCGCGGGGGAAGCGCCTCAGAACTTGCATGCTGCGATGCGCTACGCGCTGTTCCCGGGCGGCAAGCGCTTGCGCCCGGTGCTTGCGTTGGTCGGGTGCGCTGCCGCGGGCGGCGACCCCGCGCGAGCGCTGATCGCGGCTGCTGGCATCGAGTGTCTGCACACCTACAGCCTCGTGCACGACGATCTGCCGTGCATGGACGACGACGCGCTGCGTCGCGGACGGCCCACCTGCCACATGGTCTACGGCGAGGCGACTGCGCTGCTCGTCGGCGACGCGCTGCTGACGCTCGCGTTCGAGGCGGCGGCGACCGCCGGGTTGATGGCGGTGCGCGAACTTGCAATCGCCTCTGGTAGTCGCGGCATGGTGGGCGGGCAGATGGCCGATCTCGAAGCCGAGGGCAAGCCGCGGACTGGCGGGTTGGAGCAGGTCCAGTGGATCCACGACCGCAAGACGGGCGCGCTGATCACCGGCTCGTTGTTCGTCGGCGCATCGGCCGCGTTGGGCCTCGGTGAGGAGTTGCCGCCCGCGTTCGCAGCCAAACTGCGGCGCTACGGCGACTGTTTGGGGCGCGCATTCCAGATTGCCGACGATTGCCTCGACCTGACGGGCACGGCGCAGGAACTGGGCAAGAACCCCAATGCCGACCTCGACCACGACAAGCTGACGTGGCCATCCGTCGTCGGGCTCGAACGCAGTCTCGCGATGGCGCGCGAACTGGCCGAGGAAGCAGCTTCGCTGGCGCCGCAGATCGTGCACGCTGCACAGGAATGGCGCGGAGCCACTTTGCACGCGCTGGACGGCATCGTCGCGCTGCTGCAAGATCTCGCGTTCGCCGCGGTCGAGCGGCGCAGCTGATCACGGAGCCCAATTGGAAACACCGTCCCCAACGCCCCTTCTGGACCGGGCCAACAGCCCAGCCGAACTCAAGAAGCTCGACCGCTCGCAGCTGCCTCAGCTCGCGGCGGAGATGCGTCGCGAGATCATGGACGTCGTGTCGGTCACCGGCGGCCACCTTGGCTCGGGCATGGGCGTCGTCGAGCTGACGATCGCGCTGCACTACCTCTACGACTTCCGCGACGACCGCTTGGTCTGGGACGTCGGGCACCAGTGCTACCCGCACAAGCTGCTCACGGAGCGCCGCGATCGCTTCCACACGCTTCGGCAGAAGGGCGGTCTCTCGGGCTTCAGCAATCGGCACGAGTCGATCTATGACGCCTACCTGATGGGGCACGCCGGCACCGCGGCTTCCGCCGCGCTCGGCATCGCGATCGGCGATCGCATGCTCGGCAAGGATCGGCATTCGGTTGCCGTTGTCGGCGATGCGGCGATGGGCTGTGGCGTGGCGTTCGAAGCGCTGAACCACGCCGGTGCGCTGGAGAAGCAGCGTCTCGTCGTGATCCTCAACGACAACCGTTGGTCGATCGCGAAGACCGTCGGCGCGCTGTCGCGCTACCTCAACCAAGTTCGCAGCGGCACGTTCTACAACCGCGCGAAGGAAGCCGTTCACCACGTGATCCAGTCGATCCCGTTGGTGGGCAAGGACCTCGATGCGGGCCTCGTCGAAGCCGGCGAGATGCTCAAGAACATCGTCGTTCCGGGGCACATCTTCGAAGAACTCGGCTTTCGCTACATCGGTCCGGTCGACGGCCACAATCTCGATGAGCTTGTGACCACGCTGGAGAACGTGAAGCAACTCGATGGCGTCACGCTGGTGCACGTCAAGACCGAGAAGGGCAAGGGCGTGCCTGGTAGCGAGAGTCGCTACGACCGCGCGCACGCTGCGAAGCCGCAGCCGAAGAAGAAGGCCGAGAAGGTGCCGGTCGAACCGTGCGTGCTGCAGCCCGTTGTGCCGGTGACGCCTCCAGGCCGGTCGTGGACCGAGTGGTTTGGCGACTCGCTGATCGAACTGGCGAAGAAGGACACGCGCGTCGTCGCGATCACGGCCGCGATGCCAGATGGCACGGGCTTGATGGAGTACCGAGACACGTTCCCGGATCGCTTCATCGACGCAGGCATCGCCGAGCAACATGCGGTCGCGATGGCCTCGGGCCTCGCGACTTCGGGCCTCAAGCCTGTTTGCGCGATCTACTCGACGTTCTTGCAGCGCGGCTACGACCAGGTCTTCCAGGAAGTGATCCTGCAGAAGGTGCCGGTTGTCTTCGCGATGGACCGCGGCGGACTCGTTGGCGAGGACGGCGCCACGCACAACGGCCTGTACGACATCGCATTCTTGCGCTGCATGCCAGGCATGGTGCTGATGTCGCCCAAGGACGGGCCCGAGCTGCGTGAGATGCTCGAGTTCTCGCTGTCGCATCCGGCTCCGACCGGGATCCGTTATGCGCGCGGCAATGCCCCGGGCCACGGCGAGATCGTCGGTTGGCACGGCAAGCGCAAGCCGATCGAACTCGGCAAGATGGAGATCCTGCGCGAAGGCTCCGATGGCGCGATCCTTGCCTACGGCCACATGGTGCAGCCCGCGATGGAAGCTGCTGCCCTGCTGGAGAAGCAAGGCATCCACATCGAGGTCGTCAATGCGCGCTTCTGCAAGCCGCTCGACGAACAGGGCATCCTCGCACTCGCTGATCGCCACGATCGCGTGATCACGCTGGAGGACCACTCGATCCGCGGCGGCTTTGGCTCCGCAGTTCTGGAGTGCATTGCCGAGCACGGGCCAGTGCGCGCGCAATTCCAGGTCATGGGCGTTCCGGATGAGATCCTGGAGCACATGAGCCGGAAGCAGGTGCTCGACTACTGCGGCCTCTCGACCGAGCACATTGTCGCGCGATTCCTCGCGGAGCGTCGCGCTCCGGTTCGCTGAGATTCAGCGGCCCCCTGCGAACGGCGCACGACGATGACCCAAGCTACTCGGCGCGTTCTGTTGCTCGGCGACGAGCGCAAAGGAGCGAGCCGCAGGCTCGTGGATGAGTTTGCGACGTGGCTTCGGCAGCGAGGCTGTGCGGTCGAGATCGTGCTCGACCGCGAGTCGTCGCTGGAAGATCGCGCTGCCGATCTCGTGATCGTCTTCGGCGGCGATGGTTCGCTGCTCGGTGCCGCCCGGCGCATGGGCAAGAACCAGTTGCCGACGCTCGGCATCAACGTCGGTCGCCTCGGGTTCCTCACGGCATTCGAGCAGCCGCAGGCGCGCGAGGCTGCCGAGTTGGCGCTGCTCGGCAAGTTGCCGGAGGAGCCGCGCATGCTGCTCCACGCGTCGGTTGTCGATGCGGATGGGCGAGAGAATGCGCCGGTGTTGTTGATGAACGACGCGGTTCTGAGTCGCGAGACCCAGGGCGCGATGATCACGCTGCGCGTGTGGCGACAAGGCGAAGAAGTCGCGGCCTACCGCGGCGATGGGCTCGTGGTCGCGACGGCCGCTGGGTCCACTGCGTATTCGCTCGCTGCGGGCGGGCCGGTGTTGTCGCCGGATCTTGCGGCGCTGGTGCTGACGCCGCTGGCGTCGCATTCGCTGACGACGCGGCCGATCGTGGTGCCGGTCGACGCGGGCATCGAAATCGAGGCCGTCGATACGGCGGGCCGCGGCTTCTGCTACCTGCAGCTCGACGGCCAGATCCGCAAGCAGGTTGCAGACGGTTGGCGAGTCCGCATCCGTCCTGCGAACGAGCGCTTTCGCCACCTTGGATCGGGGCCGGGCCACTTCTTCCGCGTGCTCCGCGCGAAGTTCGGTTTTGCCGGCATCCTGCCGCCATCCAGCTGATGCCAGCTGCGTTGGTCCGTCGGCGGTTGCGATAAGTTCGCGCCCCGTCTGGCGGTCCGCGGCGAGCGGCGCATAATGTCCGCCCCTTTCGAGGTAGCACACGACAATGGTTGCATTCGGTTTGCCTGGTGGCTGGGAGTGGATCGCGATCCTCCTGGTCGTGCTGGTCCTGTTCGGCCACCGCATCCCTGGCATGGCGCGCTCGCTCGGCTCGGGCATCACCGAGTTCAAGCGCGGCCTCAAGGATGGCGACGGCAGCAAAGGCGCTGGCGATGGCAAGGACACGCCGGCCCAGAAGCACTGAGATCCCGTCCGCTGCTGGATTCCTCCGCTGCGCGAATGGGCTTCTGCTCTGCGCGAAATCTGGCTTCGCCTTGGCCGTTGCCTAGCATGGCCGCCCGCGTTTGGACTCTTGTCCGTCCATCGGCATCCGAGCGCGGCACGCACTCGAAACGAATCGCACCGTGACTGAGACCCTGCCGCTCAACGATCTGGTCAACCTGGTCCGCCACCAGCTCGACCGGCTCAATCGCGAACTCGTCCTCGACCTTGCGCCGCAGCAGCGCGATCTGTTGCCGCTCGTCGAACACGTCAGCGGATACCGCGGAAAGCAATTGCGGCCCGTGATGGTGTTCTTGTCCGCGATGGCTGCACAAGGCAGCGCGCACGGCGGCACGATCAACGACGACGTGGTGCAAGTCGCCAAGGTGGTGGAGCTGCTGCACACTGCGACTCTCGTGCACGATGACGTGCTCGACGGCGCTGGCATGCGTCGCCGCATCGCGACGGTCAACCACGTGCAGGGCGTCGAAGTCGCGGTGCTGCTCGGCGACTACATCTACGCAAAGGCGTTCCACATGGCCGTTCAGCTGCCGGATCCGGCCTGTGCGCGCTGGCTCGCCGAAACCGTGCGCGTGATCTGCCAAGGCGAGATCACGCAGATCCTGCATCGCTTCGACCTCGCGTGGCGCGAGG
>CAIYFF010000632.1 GCA_903925435.1 uncultured Planctomycetota bacterium
GGCGAAGTCGACGGCGCGCGCGTGACGTTCGAGAAGCGCTATCGCGGCAAGCACACGTTCACGGTGTTCTTCGACCATGCGGCGCTGCACCCCGGCGCCGAAGGGCAGGCGAGCGCCAATGCCGAGATCGAATCCCACCGCGTCGTCTACGACGGGCAGCTCGACGCCACTGGCAACGTGCTTCGCGGGACCTGGCGGATCCCGGTGGCGACGGTGGCGTTCGAGGACGGTGACGAAGAGCTCGACGATGCAGAGCAGAGCCGCATCGTCGGCGAGAACGAGGCGTTGCTCGGGGAAGACTGCGGGGAGTTCGAGCTGCGGCGCGAGTGACCGGTTCCCAGCCCCCTACTCGCCCCCACCCCGCCGCATCACGAACGGATCCGGCGAACGATCGCTGGCATTGATGCACACGGGATCGCCGTCGCGGATCGTCATTGCGACGGGATTGCCGCCGAATGCGTAGCCGATGGCTTCCCAGCTCGGGATGTCGAGCGCCACGAAGTCGGCGCGCTTGCCGGCGTGCAAGGTGCCGACTTCACCGTCGAGCTGCAGCGAGAACGCGGCGTTGATCGTCGACGCGACGATCGCTTCTTGCGGGTGCATCTTGAGCTTCACGCACGCGAGCGTGTGGATCAGCGTCATCGACTGCGTGTGGCACGAGCCGGGATTGAAGTCGGTCGCGATCGCGACGGCGCAGCCGGCCTCGATCATGCGCCGCGCCGGCGCGTAGATGTCCTTGCCGAGGAAGAACCCGGTGCCGGGCAACAGCACGGCTGTGGTGTCACTGCCCGCCATCGCGGCGATGCCCTGCTCCGAGATCTTGCCGAGGTGGTCCGCGGAGTCGGCGCGCAGTTCGACCGCGAGCTCGGCGCCGCCCATCGGCTGCAGTTCGTCGGCGTGCATGCGCAGCCGCAGGCCTTCTGCGCGCGCCGCCGACAGGATGCGCAAGGACTGCACGCGGTCGAACACGCCGGGCTCGGCAAACACGTCGCACGAGTCCGCGAGCTTCGCGAGCCGCGGGATCATCTCGTCGCAAAGGAGCCGCACATAGGCCTCGCGGTCCTCGCGATACTCCGGCGGGAACTCGTGCGCGCCCAAAAACGTCCGGCTCACGCGCAACGGCACATCTACCATTGCATCGCGCAGCGCAATCAAGCTCTTCTCTTCGTCGGCAAGTGACAGCCCATAGCCAGTCTTGGCCTCCACCGTCGTCGTGCCGTTCTGCAAAAAGCCCCATAGCCGCTCGCGCGTGACATCGGTGAGTTCTTGCAGCGACGCGGCGCGCACTGAGCGCATCGAGCTCAGGATGCCGCCGCCCTTCTGCGCGATCGCCATGTAATCGGCGCCCTGGCAGCGCATATGGAACTCGCGCTCGCGCGTCGCCGCAAACACCGGATGCGTGTGGCAGTCGACGAAGCCCGGCATCACGACGAAGCCAGAAAGGTCGAGCTCTTCCTTGGCCGCGTAGTCGCGCGCGATCGCGTCGGTCGCCCCGGTCGCCACGATGCGACCGTCCTTGACGGCAATCGCCCCATCCTCGACTACGCCAAGCGCGCGCATCGCTTCGCCGCGTCGCGGGCCCGTTGCCGGACCGTCAGCGAGAGTCACCAGTTGCTTGCAGTGAACGAACAGACGATCGACAGGCGTGGCCATGGCTGCGCCAGCGGACGCAAAAGCGCCATCCGCTGCAAGCGCGGCCGCGCGCAGATCACGCCGCGGCAACTGGCTCGCGGCACGAAGCGGTGCCGAGCCACGCGGCAATGCGATCGTGGATCCGACGCCGCGCGCGGAACACCACCATCTTGATCGCCTCGGCGCGCTTTTGCGTGCGCACCGCAACCTCGGCGTAGCGCAGGCCCTCGACCTCGACGAGGCGCAGCACCTCGCGCTCGTGCGGCGACAGCATCTCGAACGCCGCCGCATACAGCTGGAGCACGATGGCAAACGCGTTGGCCGTGCGCTCGCCTTCCTCGTGGTCTTCTGCCTCCTGGTCGGGCGACAGCGCCGACGCGCTCGCATGCTGCTCCAACACCTCGGATGGCGTCAGCGACATCGGCACGCCGACCTTGCGCTGGCGCATCTGACGGCGAATCGCGTTGTCGACAATCGTCGTCGACCACGCGGCGAACGCTCCTGCGCGCTGCGCATCAAACTTCGCCGGGTAGCGGTAGACGTTGATGATGGCGTCCTGCAGCACCTCGGCTGCGTCAAACGACGCGCCCAGCGTGCGCAGCTTCTGCCGGATGCGCGCGAGCAGTTGCGGCCGCGCCAGCAGGACGAGGGCCTCGAACACGCAGTCGTCGCCTGCCTTGCGGAACTCGTCCATCAACAGTGTCGCGAGCGCGGCACTCCGCATCAGAGGAACCTCGCCGCCGGGCAACTCGCCCACTGTGCGGCCTCGCTCAACTAGGAGCCTCTCGGCCCGTTCCATGGGCCCATTTTGGGCTTCTTGGACGCAGGTCGCGATCAGGGTTGGGGTCATGATCGAGCCGAGAAGCGAAGCGCGGGCCACGCGCCCAAACCGCGGTGCGAAGGACCGCGTCGCCGTTCTGCAAGCTGCGCAAATGCACAAGGTTGCGGCATCGCAAGGAAATCGCCGCTGGCATCGGCAGGCGCTGAGCGCAGTTGGCGCAGGCCCGCCCAACTCCATACTTGAGCGCAAGCCTGTGCGTTGCCGAACAATGGCGGACTAGACCGTGACGAACTCTGTCCACAGCGCCGCCGACCCGCTTTCGGGCCTGCCTTCGATCCTCGCGCTGCGCGACCTCCATCGTCGTCGGACCGTGTCGCAACCGGGCGAATGCGACGATGCGCAGCGGCGCACGATGCTGCGCCTCGACCCGCCGCTCGCAATGCGCGCGCTGCGCCTGGCGGCTGCTCCGGTGTTTGGCGAGCACCAAAACGCCTGGACCCTTGCTCGCGTCGCCGATGCGCTCGGGCCTTCGCTGCTCGCGCATGCGTGCGAATCTCCTCTCGTCGACGTGGTCGGAACGGCCCCGCTGCGCCAACTGTGGCTGCACTCGCTCGCGACCGCGCATGCGGCAGAGCGACTCGCCGCAGCCTCAGGGATCATGCCCCAAGATGAGGCCTACCTGCTCGGGCTGCTCCACGACGCAAAGGCCTGGGCCCATTGGATCGCGCTGCGCCAGAACGGCGCGCCACTCGCAACGGCGCCGACGAAGCGCCCCGTCGCCACACTGCCGCCCGCGATCGCGAGCGTGCTCGAACGCGCAGCCGATCTCTATCGCCGCGGCGCCGCGTCAGCCGATGCGGGCCCCGCTGGCCTGTTGGCGGCAGCCGAGCTGCTCGCAGAAGCCGCGGGCTTCCTGCACCCGGGCCAAGACGCGGCGGCATTCGTCGACGCGGCTCCGCTGCTCCTCGACGCGACGGCAGCAGAGGCCGTTCGGCGAGCGGTCGAGAATGACCTCTGCGACATCGGGCTCGACCTCGACGTCGACGAACCAGAGCTACCGCTCGGCACCCCCGCGAAGCCGGAGCAAGCCGCGCATGCGCGCCCCAGCATCGAAGCTGCGCACCTCGTGCTGTCCGTGCTCGGGGACGAAGACCCAACGTGCCGCGCGCGCGATGTCGTGCGCGCCACGACCGCAGCCGCCGTCCGCAGCCTCGGCTTCGACCGAGCCTGCTACGGCACGTTGACGGACAACCGCGCCACGTTTGTGTTCCGCGGCAAGCACGATGGAACCGAGCGCCCCTTCGCGCTGTCTCGCATCGCGCCCAACGCCAGCGAGCAGCAGGCTCTCAACCAATCGCTGCAGCAAAACCGGCCCATCCGCTTGGCGCTCGATGCGACGGCGCGCCCGGGGCTCCTGCACGCGCTCGGCGCGCTCGAAGTGATCGCCGTGCCGGTCAACCGCCGTTCCGCTGTGCCGACGTTCTTGCTGCTCGACCGCACGCTGTCGGCGCGGCCGCTGCAACTGCTGCGCGAGTCCGAACTCATCGCGACGCTGGCGGTGTCGGCCGCGATGCGCATGCAGAACCTGCTGCTGCAGCGCCGCTGCCGACGCGCGCAGAAGTTTGCGCTGACCGATCCGCTGACGCGCCTGTTCAACCGCCGCATGGGCATCACGAGCCTCGA
>CAIYFF010000633.1 GCA_903925435.1 uncultured Planctomycetota bacterium
GAAGTGATGCGCGCCGTCATAGACCGCGAAACCAACCGTCAGAGCGCCGGTGTGTCGCCGCGAGTTCTCGCGACGTTCCTTGCGGTAGGTGACGAACACGTCATCGCGCGCAACGAACGCGCCGTTCGCATCGCGCAGCCCGTTCCAACGCGGATCGTCACCGTGCTCGCGCAGGTACGAGACCAGCGTTCCGCGGCCGCCGTTGTAGTCACGCTCATCATCGAGATCGACGACGCCATGGCCCTCCATGTTGGACTGGCCCGCGAGCAAGAACACACGCAGGATGGGTCGCTGCGGAGCGCTTGGATGGGAAGCGCACGCAGCGAGCAACGCACACAAGAGGAAGCGAAGGGTTCGCATCGCTGCACCATACGAGTGCGCAGCAGAGCGACTAAGGGCTTGGCGTCAGAAGCGCAGCGACGCGCGCGGCAGCCGTTCTTGCAGCGCGCTGCTGTCCGGCGTGCCGATCGCGCAGTCGACCACGGCGACTTGCAACGCGAGCGCCACGCCCGCGGGCCACTCGATCCCAGCGCGCAAGCCACCGTCGCTATCGATTACACCGCACGCAAACGGCAAGAACGGCTGCAGCGAGGGGGCAACGAGCGCAAATGGCGCAAAGCCTGAGTCATCGAGCAAGCGAAGCGGCTGCGGGCGATCCAGCGCAAGCATGCAGGCAAAGGGGCAATCGACGGCGTGCAACGCTGCTGCCACGACGATGGCGCTGTTGTCGTCGTGAGCGACTGCGACAGTCGGAGCAGGCTCAGCAGGAATGTCGATAGCGACGCGCTCGAACTCCGCATGCACGCGCTCGTCGCAAACCGTCGCAACTACGCCATCGGTGAGGCCGCCGTCGAACGCACGCATCGCCACTTCGCCGTCACACGCAGCGACCAGTCGGAAGCCCGACGCTTCGAGTTCCAACTCGCACGCGATGCTGCCGTCCTTGCCGATCGCCGTCGTCGGCAGCGCGCGTCGCTGCAGCACGCGCAACGTGCCGCCCATCGCGCGTAGCAGTTGCAGCTCGCGCGCTTTGACGTCTACGACGAGGCGGTAGTGATTGTCGACATCGACATAGCGGCATGCGATGCCAGCCGATCCTGCGGCATCGCCTGCTGCGATGCGCAACGACGCCGTGACGCGAACGTCTGCAAACAAAGCGTCGGCGAATGCACGCACGCTGCACCGCTCTGCCAACAACGATGCACCCTTCGGCCTGCGAGGACTCGTTGCTCCTTCGTCGCTCGTCGTGGCCATCCGCTGCGCTGCACTCACTGCGACGTGCACAAACCCGCCCGCTGCGGCGTCGACCTGCAGCGGCGCGGGACGAACGCCATCGCGCGCCGCAACGAGCACAGTCCAACGCCCGGCCGGCAACTCGGCGTTCACGCTACGCCCTTCTCCGCGCCACTGCGCATCGCCCGCGATGCGAACACCGCCCGTCGCACCGTCGACCTGCAGTGCACATTGCCCCTGCGCTGGCGCCGCGGCGACAAGTAGGAGCGTTGCGATCAGAGCCTCGCACACCAGATGCATGGGCCGCAGCATCGGCGGCCACAGCGCGCCGCGCCAGCGCACGAATGCGGATGCGCCACAACGCACCCACCACGCGGTGATGCCCGGGCTCGCCGTCGATGCGTAGCGTGCACTTCGGTTGGCGCGGCGAGCCGCTATCCTGCTCACCCTCTATGCGCTGCACGCTGATCCGACCCGACGACTGGCATCTCCACCTTCGTGACGGCGAGGCGCTCGCCGCTGTGCTTCCGCACACCGCAGAACGCTTCGGCCGCGCGATCGTGATGCCCAACCTCAAGCCGCCGGTCACCACCGTTGCGGCGGCGGCCGCCTATCGCGAACGCATCCTCGCGGCGCGGCCCAAGGGCTCGCAGTTCGAGCCGTTGATGACGCTGTATCTCACGGACAACACGCCCGCGTCGGAGATCGCGGCCGCGAAGCAGAGTGGCTTCGTGCACGCGGTGAAGTACTACCCCGCAGGCGCCACCACCAACTCCGACAGCGGTGTCACCGATTGGAAGAAGGCTCGCGCGGCGCTCGCGGCGATGGAGCAGCATGACGTGCCGTTGTTGCTGCATGGCGAAGTCACCGACGGCGACGTCGATGTGTTCGATCGCGAACGCGTGTTCCTCGAACGCAACCTGGCGCCGCTGCGTCGCGACTTCCCTTCGTTGCGCATCGTGCTCGAGCACGTGACGACGAAGGACTCGGTGGACTTCGTGAAGGCCGCCGGTCCGCGCATGGCCGCGACGATCACCGCGCACCACTTGCTGTGGAACCGCAACGCGCTGTTCCAGGGCGGCATCCGGCCGCACGCCTACTGCCTGCCCGTGCTGAAGCGCGAAGAGCATCGCAAGGCGCTCGTCGCAGCCGCGACCGGCGACAACGCGCAGTTCTTCTTGGGAACGGACAGCGCGCCGCACGCGCGCCACACGAAGGAGACCACGTGCGGC
>CAIYFF010000634.1 GCA_903925435.1 uncultured Planctomycetota bacterium
AGCCAGCCCGACCTCGCGTGGTTCCTCGACGAGACGCCGACTCCGTCAGGGGCCAACGTCGGCGCTGCGTCGGTGGCAACCATCGGCGCACCATGCGCACCGTTTGGACACACGCTGCTCGGCGAACCGCGACTCGCGGCAACGTCGATGCCTGTGCTCGGCAACTCGTCGTTCGGCATCACGATCGACAACACCACCGGCGTGTTCTTGGAGTGGTGCATCCTCGCGATGAGCGCGGGCACGTTGCCGATCGGGCGTTCGGACTTGCTGCCGCCCACCGCAGGCGGCGACTCGTGCTTCGTGCTCGTCGATCCTTCGACGTCGTTCGGCACGCTGTGGTCGCGCACCGGCATGGCGCGCACGACGATTCCGATGTCGCTGCAAGGGCTGCCCGCGGCGCTCGCAGGCCAGTCGTTTGCGCTGCAAGCGATCGTGCTCGATCTCTCGCCCAACGCGTGGCCGCCCTACAAGGGGCTCACCAACGCGCTCGCGATCACGATCGGCAACTGATCGGAACGCAGCTCAGCTCGCGTCGTCGGCCTCGCCCGGCGCGTCGGCGGCATTCGCTGCGTCGCTCGCGTCGTCCGCTGCACTCGCTTCGTCCGCATCGCCGTTGCGCAGCGCATCGCGTTCGCGCCGGCGCAGCACGCGCTCCGGCACTTCGCCGACACGCCACACGAACGCAATTGCGCTGCCGCCCCACTGCCGCAGATCGACGAACAAATCGTCGTCGAAGTCGTCCTCTTCGAGCACGCCGGCTTCGAAGTGGAACACGAGGCAACCGCCTGGAGCGAGCCGATGCGCGAGTTGGCGCGCGCGGTAGATCGACTTGACCGGATCCTCCTCGACCATCGCGTATGG
The DNA here is from genome assembly GCA_903925435.1 of uncultured Planctomycetota bacterium. Classification (GTDB taxonomy): domain Bacteria; phylum Planctomycetota; class UBA1135; order UBA1135; family UBA2386; genus SXPK01. Next base: position 862 of record CAIYFF010000634.1, read on the forward strand.
CGGATCGAGGAAGATGAGGTTGGGCGCCGGCTGGCTGTCGCCGAGCGCCGGCGGCTCCCACGCGTCGCCGCGCGCGATCACCGACCGTGAGACCGCGTCCTCGCCGAGCATCTGCAGGTTGCCGCGGAGGATCTCGAGCGCCTTGTTGTTCTTCTCGACGAAGACCGCCTGCTTGGCGCCGCGCGACAGCGACTCGATGCCCGTGGCGCCAGTGCCCGCGAACTGATCCCACACCACCGCGTCGACGACTTGGTCGCCGAGGATGTTGAAGATCGCCGCTTTGACCTGCCCGAGCAGCGGCCGCGTGCCAAGTCCGCGAACGCTCTTGAGAACGCGACTGCCGTAGACGCCGGCGATGATCCTGAGGCTCATGAGGGGCTCCGCGCAGCGTTGCGCCGCGATGGCGCGCTATCCTGTCGCCGCGGCCCTGGACGCGCAACGGCGCGCGTTTGCCTTGGTGCCGCCGACACGCCGATTCTCTCCACGTGCAAGGCCGCGCCCCCCTCCTCGCCATGCGAATCGGCGACCTCGAGTTCGCTCTCGAGCGCGGGCGGATCTATCGCATCGGCGAGGCGGCGCAGTGTGATGTGCGGACCGCGTGCGGCGAACCGATGGCGCTCCTCGTCGAATTGGTGGACGGGGACGCGCGCGTCACGCAGCAGAGCACGGGCGCGGTTGTGCTGCTGCGCAGTGGCGGATCGGCGCGGCTCTCGGGGATCGAGTGCGCAGTCGTCGAGGACGTGCACGGGGCCGCGATCCTGCCCGACCCGATGTTGGTCCGCGGCGCCATTGCTCCCGATGGGCAGCGCGTGGCGCAGGCGATCGGCGCCATCGAGTCGAATCCCAACGCATCGCCACGGGCAATCGGCACCGAGACCACGTTTGCCGACATGCTCGCCAACGAGCTCAGGCGCGCTCCTTGGTTTGCGCTGTCGCTCGTTCTGCATGCGCTGCTGTTCTTGATCGCCTGGATCGTGTTCGGCGCAATGCCGCCCGAGAAGGAGCCGCCACCGCGCTACGGCTACGAAGCAACGATCGCGCCCGAGCCTGACGCAATGGGACCCGCGACCGAGGTGCCGGTCACAGCAGAGACACTCGACGCGATCGACCCGGAGCCGCAATTCGAGCCACCCGGCGGCAGCGAGCCGATCGACGCGCCACCGCCAGAACTCACCGAGGCATCGCCAAACCTGCTCGCGCGCATCGGCACCGCGCGCGTCCCATCGACCAGCGCAAGCGATGGCGCCGGATCCAACGCGGGCCAAGGCACGGGCAGCGGCTCGGGGATCGGCGCAGGCACTGGCGACGTGATGGCGAGCGGCAAAGGCAGCGCGGGATTTCGCAAGACGGTCAGCGAACTGCGACGCAGCGGGCTCGAGATCGTGTTCGTGTTCGACAGCACGGGCTCGATGGGAAGCAGCATCCGCGCAACCAAGGACGGCATCGCCAACATGCTCGACGTGTTGCGCGCGCTGGTGCCCGACGCGCGCTTCTCGCTCGTCACCTACCGCGACAAAGGCCAAGGCGAGGAATACCTCGTGCGCACGCTGCCGCTCGATCGCGACTTCTATGCAGCGGTCAACTGGATGCAGACGGTCGAAGCAGACGGCGGTGGCGACGCGCCCGAGGCCGTGCTCGCGGGGCTGCGCGAAGCGTTCCGGCAAGACTTCCGCCGCGGTGCGCGACGCGTCGTCGTCTTGGCTGGAGATGCCCCGCCGCATCCGCGCGACCTGCGCGCCGTGCGCGAGCAGACGCTTCGCTTCGCAGCGGCGCCGACCTCCGCAGTGCACGCGCTGCTCACCAGCGGCAAGCACAGCACGGCGGCGGACACGTTCGCGGACATCGCGAAGGCTGGTCGCGGCGAGTGCTTTGCCATCGAAGACCAGAAGCTGTTGCTGCGCCACGTGCTGACGCTCGCGTTCGGCGCCGCATTCGAACGCGATCTCGACGAAGTGCAGCAACGCCTCGCTGCCGAACGCTCGTCACCACCGACATGGGCTCGCGATCTCGCGAGGCGCGGTGGCGAGGACCTCGCCAAGGCGCTCGGCGGCGATTCGATCCCATCAGCGCTCGTGCACGCGCTGCTGCGGCATCCTTCGCGGGCAGCGATGCTCACGCTCGTGGGCGTCCTCGCGGACCCGTCTTCGGGCAACCCAGGCATGCAAGCCGCGGCGCATGTGCTGCAGCGCGCGCTCGAATTGCCGCAGTGCCCGATCGACGCCCAGAACCCGCGCCCGATCCCGCAAGCGCTCGCGGCGCAACTACGACAGCGCGCGCTTTCGTTGCCGGAGTGACGCTGCACAGAGGACGCCGTGCGGCGGCGCGCAATCGAGCGCGGCGATGCCATCGTGCGCTGCCTTCGCTACTGTGCGCGCGTGCCCCTCTTCGACGCGCGAAAGCGACCGCTCCGCAACCTGCGCCTGTCCGTCACGGACCGGTGCAACCTGCGTTGCCAGTATTGCATGCCCGAGGAGGAGTATTCGTGGCTGCCGCAGTCGGGCGTGCTGACGTTTGAAGAGGTCGTGCGCGTGCTGCGCATCTTCCTGTCGCTCGGCGTCGAGAAGGTGCGCCTCACCGGCGGCGAGCCGCTGCTCCGTCGCGACGTCGAACAACTCGTCGGCATGGTCGCGAAGCTCGATGGCCTGCGCGAACTCGCGATGACGACCAACGGCGTGTTGCTTGCTGACAAAGCAGTGGCGCTTCGTCAGCAAGGCTTGCAGCGGATCACGGTCAGCCTCGACACGCTCGACCCTTCGGTGTTTCGCTCGCTGTCGCGTCGCGATGACCTGCATCGTGTGCTGGTCGGCATCGAGGCTGCGCAGCGCGCGGGATTTGACGAGCTCAAGCTCGACACCGTGGTCATCGCGGGCGTCAACGACGGCGAGATCGCGAGCCTCCTTCGCTACGCGATCGATCGCGGCGCAGAGCTGCGCTTCATCGAATACATGGACGTCGGCGGCGCGACGCATTGGCGCAAGGACGCGGTCGTCTCGCGCGCGCAGATCCTCGCCACCGTCGAGCGCACGTTCGGCAAGACGGAGCCAATCGCGCGCGACAGCGCTCCCGCAGAGCGATTCCGGCTCGGCAACGGCGCGACGTTCGGCGTCATCGCGTCGGTGACGCAACCGTTCTGCAGCACGTGCGATCGCAGCCGACTCACTGCCGATGGCGTGTGGCTCAAGTGCCTCTACGCAACGAAGGGCACGCACCTGCGCGACCTGCTGCGCAGCGACATGCGCGACGAGCAGATCGCGGCGCGCATTCGCGACGAGTGGACGATGCGCGAGGACCGCGGCGCCGAGTTGCGAATGGCGATGCCCGATCGCCAACCGCTGGCGCAGCGCGACGAGCTGAAGAAAGAGCCACACCTCGAGATGCACACGCGCGGCGGCTGACGCGCAAGCCGGCGCTCAACTGCGCGGACGCATTCGCTCCGCAAGCGCGTGGCAACACAGCACGCACGACACGATCAAGGCGCCCGGGATCACCCACAGGTGCCAGACGCCAACGTGCAAGTTGGCCTTGCCCTGCGCGAGAATCGCGCCCCAAGAGCCACTCTGCGGCCCTGGCCCGATGCCCAGGAACGACAGCGTCGACTCCGCGACGATCGCGCTCGCCATGCAGAACGCCGCGACCACCGCGACCTGTCCGCGCAACTGCGGCAGCACATGGCCCGTGAACAGCCGCATGCCGCGAACACCGAGCTCACGCGCCGTCTGCACGTATTCGCGTTCGCGCAGCGATAGCAACTCGCCGCGCACGACGCGCGCGAACGATGGCCACATCACAACCGCAAACGACGCGCTGACCGCGAGCGGCGACGAGCCAAAGCACGCGCCGACCAGCAGCAACATGAGCAGGGTCGGAAAGCACACGAACACTTCGATCAAGCGCATCACGATCGCGTCGACCATGCCGCGGCGAGAACCTGCGAGCGCGCCGAGCGCTGTGCCGATGCACGCAGCGAGCGCCACGCCGACGAGGCTCGCGCCGATCGTCGTGCGCGCGCCGCGGACTGCGCGAGCGAGCACGTCGCGGCCGGTGTCGTCGCAACCAAACGGATGCGCCCACGACGGCGATGCGTAGACGCGCGCCAAGTCCGTCGTGTCCGCGTCCAACGCGAGCCACGGCCCAAAGACGACGACCGCGAGCATCCCGACGGCGTGCCACACAGCCCATGTGCCAAAGAGCACAGAATCGCCTCTTTGCGCATTCATGCGTCGAGCCTCACGCGCGGATCCAGCGCGCGATGGAGCAGATCGGAGAGCACGAATCCGACCAGCGTCGCCACCGCGCCGATCAGCGTCACCGCCATCGTCATCGCGTGGTCGTTGGCGCGCACCGCTTCGAACGCGAGGCGACCCATGCCGTCGATCGCAAACACGGTCTCCACCACAATCGAGCCCGCGACGAACATCGGCAGCAGCGAACCCACGAGGGTTGCAAGCGGCGAAAGCGCAACGCGAAGGATGCGGCGCGCACGCTGCGGTTCGGGAAATCCCCACGCGACGAGGTTGTCGGCGAACGGCGACGCGGCCGTGCGCGCGACCGATTCGCGCAGAAAGCGCGCGATCAGCACGAGCGGCCCGATCGCCATCGCGCAGATCGGCAGGACAAGACGCAGGCTCGCGTCGATCCACGCCGCGAGCGCGCCGCGGCTCGCCGCATCGTCGCTGGCGCCAAACCCGCCTGCGGGCAACCAGTCGAACACGGGCCCCGCGAACAGCACGAGACCGATCGTCGCAACGAGCGCATCGGGCAGCCCGGCGAGCACCAGCAACGCGCCGCCCACCGCGCGATCCGAAGCCGATCCCGCGCGCATGCCAAGCCATGCGCCCAGCGGCACGCCGAGCAACAGCGCGACCAACAGCGACAGCGAGCCGAGCAGCAGCGTCACCGGCAGCGCGCGACCGATCCGCGAACGGAACTCCACCGGATCCTCGCCGGGGCCGACGAAACGCAGCGTCGCTGCGTTCTGCAACCAGCGCAGGTAGCGCTGCGACACGGGCGCAGGCTGCAGAGTCTTCTCGTCGACCAGCCCGTACCGCAGGCGCAACTTCGCGAGCGCGACGTCGCGACTCACGGTCGACAACTCAGGCGCGCCGGGTTCTTCGGTACGGCGCGCGAGCTCGAGCGCGGCGCGATCCACCGGAGCCAAGTCGAGCGCGCAGAACGTCACGAACGTGATGCCGAGCAGCGCCAGCGCCGCAGACCCGAGGCGACGCAGCAGCCAGCGCAACATGATCAGCGCGGCTCGTCCTCGGCCGCCTCTTGGCGCGCATCGCTCGTGCCCTCGACGATCACCGCGAGGATCGCCGCGCGCGTTTCGTCCCATGCAGCCCATGCGTCGCGGCCGCGCAGATACTCCAGCGTGAGAATGCCCTTGCCGAGCGTGCGCCCCACCCACGAGCCGAGCGATCCCGGCGTCGGGCTCATGTCGCCGGAGTCGCGGACGGCATAGCCGCTGCGCTGGCTGAACAACTCCGCAATCGAACGCGCAGGTCCATCGAAGTTGATGAAGTGATCGCCGCGCCAACTGTGCGCCACGATCACGAGGTCGAACTCGCCCTTCAGCAAGAAGTCATGCAGCGCGCGCGATTCGGGCTGGCTCAGCGGCTTCATGCCGTAGCGACGTTCGGCCTTGAAGTTCTTCGCGGGGTAGTTGCGGTTGAGATCGACGCCGTTCGCATTGCCGCGCGTGCCGAGCTCGGTGCCATCCGGGTTGACGTCCTCCAGGATCGTCAGCGACACGCGCTTGGACGCGCCTTCCACCGCGAGGAACGCAGCCGGCAACTCCTGCGTCGCAATGCGGCCCTCGCGCTCGTCGCCGTGAATGCCGCCGACCCACAGCACGCGCCGCGGGCCGGTGCCAATCGTCGCGGCGCGGATCGGGCGCCCTTGCACGCTGTGTCCGAGCACGCGCCAAGGCAGATCCACTCGCTTCGACGGCTCGCCGCTCGGCGCGGCGGCCGCGGTCGGCCGTCCGTCGCGGAGCTTCTGCGAATAGGTCGGGAAGCAGCCGACCAGCAGCGAACATGCCATGACGAGGCCGATTCGGAAGCAACGCATGGCGCGGAGGATATCGAACTGCGGTCGCGCCTCCATTCCTTCCGATCTTGGCTGCATGAGCACGCTGATGCCGCCGCCTTCGAAGCCTGTCGTTCGCTCGGCGGCGCCCGTTGCGCAGCAACCCGACGTGCGCGCGACCATGCAGGCCGTCGACCGCACCGTGCACGCAGCGACGCTGCTGCTGCGCACCGCCGCCTACGCGACGGCGACGGCGATGATCAGCGGCGCGCCGTTCGGGCCGAGCTTCCTGTTCGGAGCGCTGCTCGGCGACCTGCTAGGTTGCCTGGCGCAGGCCCCCACGACGCGGCGCCGCGCGCCGATTGCGACCGGGGCGGAATGCGCGCTGCTCACCGGATTCGCAATCGTCGGCGCCACGCAAGTCGGTTGGCCCGCGGACTCCGAACTGCGAGCGCTCTTGCTGCTGGCAGCGTTTGCGACGTTCTCGGCCCGCATCGGCTGGGCGTTTGGCGACCGCGACGACCGCGTGCTGTGATCGCTGCGGCGGGCGGCTAGCTCAGAACCCGAACCGACACGGATCGTCGGGGTCGATCACGAAGTTCTGGAAGCCCGTGATCCACGCGCTGCCCTCGACTTCGGGCACGATCGCTTCGAACGGACCGACCTTGGTCGTCGACACCGCGCGTGCGAGGAAGCGCGTGCCGATCACGCTCTCGGACACGAACGATTCGCCGACCTCGAGGCTGCCCTTCGCGCACAGCACCGCGAGCTTCGC
>CAIYFF010000635.1 GCA_903925435.1 uncultured Planctomycetota bacterium
ATGGGGCTTCAGCCCAGCGGCTATGAGCCCATAGTCCACCACGCCGGATCCGGGCGGCAGATACAGCCCTTCTTCGCGAGCATCGCCGAGATTGGCGCCGCGACAGCGCGATCCAAACGCTTCGAGCCACGCGCCCTGTGGCTCTGAGAGCAGTTGCTCGCGACGCGCAGCGATGCCGGCATCGTGCCAGTAGCCGAGGCGGAGATTGGGAAGGTCCTCGTAGATCAGCTGCAGCGATTCGAGGCTTGCTACCGCGAGCAGACTGCGGCTCTGCGTGAGGCAGAACGTGTAGTCGGGATGCCGACGCGCAATCGTGAAGAGGTGTCGGCACACGCGGTCGAGCGCGGGAGGCAGAGCCGCCTTGCGGCGCGCAGCGAGCGCTTGCACGCGCTCCGCAGTCCACTCGTAGCGGCCATCCCCGAGGTCTTCGCGCTCGATCTCCCCCATCAGCGGCACGATGCCGGGCTCCAGCAGCACGCACCGAGCTTCGACCGAAGCGGCAAGCGCAACGGCCGCATCGACGGCGGCGATCGACGCGCGCACTTCGCCGTCGCGCGCAGACCCAAGACCCGCGGTCGTTGGACGCTCCGACAGAATCGAGCTGCAGCGAACGGCAGGGAACGACACTGGCCAGTTGTGCGCAGCCGCAGCGATCGCAGCGAATGCCATCGGGCGCGGCGACGGCGACGGAACGACGCCGACAAAGTTGGCCTCGCACAACCAGCGCAGCATGCGCAATGGATCGCTGGGACCGTACACCGAAGCCCATGCGGCCCCGAGGAAACGCGACGACGACATGAGCGCGCCATTCTGGAGAGCCGCAAGCGGAGAGGCAAACGGACTCCTGCGCGGATCCAAAGTCCGAGCGCGCCGCCGCTGGTCCTTTCTCGCTTCGCATCTAGCATGCAAAGCCCATGCGATCCCTCACCATCGCCCGCGCATTCGGCGCGCTGTTGGCAGCCGTAGCCCTTGCTGCGCCGCTGCGCTCGCAGGAGCGGACCGAACCGGATCCGATCGAAGTCTCCGCGAAGAAGCTCGAGAGCAGCCTCGAGCGCGCCGAAGCCGCAGCGAAGAAGCTCGCTGCCACGCGCGCCAGCAAGCGGCAAGACGCGGGCGCCAACAGCACCGCTGCGAAGGGCGCCAAGGAAAGCTCCGAGGCGAGCGATCGCGCAAAGAAGGACGCGGAGCGAATCCAACGCATCGAGCAACAGCTCGAAGACCAGAAGAACGCCAACGCGCGCTCGCTGCTGGACCTGCAAACCCAACTCGCGGACGTGAAGGCGTCGCTCGAAGCCCGCGCAGCGCTCGCCGAGAAGGAGCGCGATGCCGCGCGCGAGGACACGGCTGCGCTCGTTCGCGCGCAGCGGGACCTGCTAGACGCGGTGCGCGCGCAACGCGCCGCGGTCCAAGAACTCGTTCGCGCCGCCGAAGCCGCTCTGCGCACCGAGAAGGCGCCGTCTGCTCCGCGCGAAGACGTCCCTGCGCAACCTCGCCGTCGCACGCGAGCCGCAACTCCGCGCGTCGACTCGTAAGACTCGCAGCGTGTCTGCGATCTAGTCCGCGAACGGCTGCAGCAGCGCCTGCAGTTCTTGCATCGCGCGCATGTAGAGCGATCGCACCGTCACTTCCTTGGTGTAGCCGAGGTCGTCCAGCATGTCGGCGTATGCCTTGCCCTGCAGCATGCGCAGTTCGATCACGCGGCGGTGCTTGTCGCTGAGCTTCGCCATCGCCTCGCGCATCGAGCGGCTCAGTTCGTCGAAGCGCACCATCACGCTCGGGCGCACGGTGCGATCATCGGCGAAGTGCTCGCGGCCGCCGTCCTCGTCGAAGTCGCCGAGATGCCGCACCTTGCCCCTGCCGCGCTTGTCCGCGCGCGCGCGACGCCAGATGTCGATCAGCTTGCGCTGCGCGACCATCTTGACCCAGCCAGAGAACGACGCGCCCTCCTCCACCTTGAACTCGCCGATGTCCTTGCAGATCTGCAACAGCACATCCTGCGCGAGATCGTCGAGGCTCTTGTCGGCGGGCAGGTTCTCGTGCCGCATCGCGTCGAGGATCCACTTCTGCATCTTCGCGTGCAGGTTGTCCCAGTGGACGTCGACGTCGACCGCGTCCTGCACCTGCTTCACGTGATGCAGCGTGCTCGACAACGGCGGCTTCGGCGGCTGGTCTTCCTTGCGATCGCTCATGGGCCGGGGAGTGTAGCGATTGCTCGAACTTCACGCGCAACCTGACGACCGGAGCCTTGAGCCACGGCGCGCGGTTCCTACGGTGACAGCAAATGGCAGTGGCATCGCGCATCGGAATCGTCGACATGGGCAGTAACGCCATCCGCATGATCGTTGCGGAGGCTTCGCCCGCAGGCACGCAGATCGTCGAGAGCCACCGGCTCTCGCTGCGTTTGGGCCGCGACGTGTTCGCGACCGGCCAAGTCCCGGAGGCCACGATCTCGGCCGTCGTCGACGCATTTCGCCGCTTCCGCACGACGTGCGATCGCATGAACGTCGCGCAGATCCGCGCCATCGCGACGTCTGCTGTGCGCGAGGCGCGCAATCGCGAGGCCCTCGTCGACCGCGTGCGCGAAGCGGCGAACATCGAGATCGAAGTGATCTCCGGCACGCAGGAGGCCTACCTGCTTGCGCGCGCCGCGGCGACCCGCGTCGACCTCCGCCGCGGTCGCTCCGTGCTCGTCGACGTCGGCGGCGGCAGCGTCGAGGTCGTCGTCGTCGAGGATGGCCAGGTCGTGGAGGCGGACAGCTACCGGCTGGGCGCATTGCGCCTCTTGTCGATGCTGCCGGACCCGAAGGCCACCGGCGACACGTTCGTCGACCTGTTGCAACGCCACCTCCGCGGCCTCGAGCGCCGCATCGGCGCGCACTTCACGTCGGGACGCATCGACCGCTACGTCGCGGTCGGCGGCAACATCGAGAGCCTGTGCGATCTCGTCGGCCCGATCCCGCAGAGCAACGGCGTCGACGCGTGCCGCATCGAGGATGCGCGCAACACGGTGATGGCGCTCGCCGAACTCAGCTACGACGAACGCATCGAGAAGCACGCGCTGAAGCCAGACCGCGCCGACACGATCGTTCCGGCAGGCGTCGTCTACGTCCGCATCGGTGAGTTGGCAGGCTGCAGCCAAGTGCTCGTGCCGCGCGTCGGCATCAAAGAGGGTTTGCTGGCCGAGATTGCAGAAGGCCACCTCGACGCGTTTGCGCCCGAGCAGCACGTCGAGACGGTGCTGTCCGCATGCCGCGCGCTCGGCCGCAGGTTTCACTACGAATCCGAACACGCGGAGGCAGTGCTCGAACTATCGCGCCAGATCTTCGACCAGACGAAGCGCTTGCACGGCCTCGATGCGCACGCGCGCGTGCTGCTCGAAGCGGCGGCGCTGCTGCACGACATCGGCATCGCGGTCAACAACGACGGTCACCACAAGCACTCGCAGTATCTGATCGAATCGAGCGACATCGTCGGACTCGGCGACGACGAGCGCCGCATCGTCGCGTTGCTTGCGCGCTACCACCGCCGGTCGGCGCCGAACCGCGAGCACGAAGAGTTCGCCGGTTTGCGTCGCAAGGACCGATCGACGGTGGAGCGCCTCGCCGCGATCCTCCGCCTCGCCGACGCGCTCGATCGCCAACATGCGGGCATCGTGCGCAGCGTGCAGATCAAGCTGACCGGCGAACGCATCGAGCTCATGCCCAAGCTCTCGAGCGGCCAGAAGTCGCAGCTCACGCTGGAGCGGCAGGCCATCGAGGAGAAGGGCGACCTGTTTGCGCAGCTGTTCGGCCGTCAGGTGGCGCTGCTGCGCCCATGACCGCCAAAGTGGCATAGGCCACGCCCTCAGCCTGACTGCGATTTTGACATCGAAGGCCACTTTGGCAGATGCTCACCCCATTCAAGCCAGCAGAAAAGGCGCGTAATCGACTGCATATCCATCGCTTACGACGCAACCGACACCTTGGCACACCCATTGCTCCTCCTCCCCCAACAACAGGAGCAATCATGACCAAGTGCAACGTTCCCACCTTCCGCGGCCCGCTCAGCAACCTCTTCGACTCGTTCTTCTCCGACGCCCTGCCTGAGGCCTTCCCCGGGTGCCACTGCCCGGCGACGGACATCCAGGAGACGGCGCAGTCGTTTGCGATCGCGCTCGACCTGCCTGGCATCGCCGAGGCCGACATCCAGATCGAGGCGCTCGATCGCAAACTGAAGATCCACGCCGAACGCAAGGATGCGCAGCAACAAGACGGCGCACGCCTGCACCGCAAGGAGCAGCGTCGCGGCGCCTTCGAGCGCACGTTCTTGCTGCCGGACACCGCGGACACGACGCGCATCGACGCCAAGCTCGAACTCGGCGTGCTGACCGTGACCGTGCAGAAGATCGAGAAGCCGCAGCCAAAGCGGATCCAGATCCGCACGCAGGGCTGAGTCCATAGGAGCCCGCCGTTCCTTCGACGGCGGGCTCCATGCATGCTGCGCCAAGACACGCGCGCATGATCACGATCGTCCAACGAGTCCTCCACGCCAGGGTCCACGTCGACGGCGAAGAAGTCGGGGCCTGCGCCCGCGGCTTCTTGCTGCTGGTCGGCGTCGAGCGCGGCGACAGCGACCTGGACGCCGACGCGACCGCCGAGAAGTTGCGCAAGCTGCGCTGCTTTCCCGGCCGCACCCCGATGGACGCGACGATCTCAGACATCGGCGGCAGCGTGCTCGTCGTCAGTCAGTTC
>CAIYFF010000636.1 GCA_903925435.1 uncultured Planctomycetota bacterium
CACGGTCGTGTGGAGCAAGCCGGTCTGCTGGAATCCGCTGGCGAAGGCCATGCACAAGCCCGCAGCGAGTCCGCCGGTCCACAACGCGCGTCGGCGCCGTGGATCGCGCAGGCTCTCGCGCACACGCGGTCGCAGCGCGAGCGGCAGCGTGATCAGGCCGCCGCAGAGGCAGCGCACACCGACATACGTCAGTGGTGCCACGTGCTCGTTGGCCCACTTCTGCCACAGGAAGCTGACGCCCCAGATCGCCGCGCAGGCGAGCAGCAAGAGGTCGGCGCGCAGCGGCGTCAGCCAACGCGATGGATGCGTGTCCTTCATCGCCGCGCCTGCACGGGTTCGCCCGTCGTGAAGAACCGGCCGCCCTTCTCGTGGTGGATCGTGCGGGGAAGGCCGCTTGCGAAGTTCCAGCTGCCGTCCTTCCACAGCGTGTCGTCGGCCCACGCACTCTTCGCTTGCAGCACGAAGAGGTCGTAGCGATCCGCGATGCTTGGCTCATCGATCACATCGCACTCGATCCATGCCGCGCATCCCTCGATGAGTGGCGCGAGCACGGTCTTGGCGGGGCTGGTCTGGATGCCGAGGTGCGCAAACTTGTCGCCATCGCGGCCCGATGTCGTGCCGACTGAGTAGACGAGGTCGATCTGCGCGTCGGTTGGCGCTTGCACGACGCATTGGCGCGAGGCGAGCAGCAGTTCGCGCGTGAACGTGTCCGCGGCGATCACCGCGATGAACTTCGCCGGCTCGAAGTCGAGCGGCATCACCCATGCGGCGGCCATCACGTTGCGCCTGCCTTCATGCGCAGTCGTGACAAGCGTGACGGGGCCGTGGTTGAGCAGGCGATGGACGTGGCGGTCAGGGACTGCGTTGCGCATGAGGACAAAGCGCGGCGGAAAGCCGGCGCGCATGTGCTACGAGGTCGCCACATGGCAGCCAAGAAGTCTGCGGTTTCTTGCACGGTCGACGAAGCGCTCGCGCAGTTGCGCAAGCGCGCCAAGAAGTCGGTCCGCGATGGCATGGTGCGGTTCGGCATCCCCAACGATCGCGCGATCGGCGTCGCGGTCGGCGACATCCGCGACATCGGCAAGGCCATCGGCCGGGACCATGCGCTCGCGTTGTCGCTGTTCGAGGAGGATTGCTACGAGGCCCGCATGCTCGCGTGCTTCTTGGGTGAGCCGTCCGCGCTGACCGTGCGCCAGATGGATGCGTGGCGCCGCACGTTCGACAACTGGGCGATCTGCGACACCGCGTGCTTCCACCTGTTCGACAAGTCGCCGCTCGCGTGGGGCCGCATCGCTGCGTGGAGCAAGCGCAAGGACGAGTTCGGCAAGCGCGCCGCGTTTGCGTTGCTCGCATCGCTCGCGCTGCACGACAAGAAGGCGGATGCCAAGCTCTTCATCGCGGAGTTGCCGCGCATCCGTGACGCCGCATGCGACGACCGCAACTTCGTCAAGAAGGCGGTGAGCTGGGCGCTGCGCGGGATCGGCAAGCGCGGCGGCGAGTGCCTAAAGCATGCGCGCGCGTTGGCGAACGAGCTCGCGAAGTCCGAAGACGCGGCGGAGCGGTGGGTCGGCAAGGACGCACTCCGCGACTTCGCAAAACGATGAGCGAATCGCCACTTGCCCGATGCGGTCAGCTCCGCGCCGCGCAACGCACGGCATCGAGCATCGCGTCGAGGTCGCGTTCTTCGGTGCGCGGATTCATCAGCGTCGTGCGCAAGAAGACGCCCTGCGGCAGCGTCGTCTGCACGACGTAGAACGAGCCGTCGTCGAGCAGAGCCTGCCGCACGCGGCGGTTGTGCGCGTCGAGGTCGGCGCTGTCGACTCCGCGCGGACGCGAGCGGAAGCACACGATGTTGCACTGCGGCGCGATCGCGAGTTCGAGCTCTGGGTCGCTCTTCACCTTGTCGGCGAGCGATCGCGCGAGGGCGAGGCCACGTTCGAGATCGGCGCAGAGCCGCGCTTCGCCGAGCGTCGCGACTGCCGCATAGAGCAGCGCGCCCATCGCGCGCTTCGTGCACTCGATCGTGCGGTGGCCGCGGTTGTGCCACTCGTCTTCGGCCTTCTTGGAGAACAGGTAGCTCGCTTGCTGCGTGAAGTTGCCTGCGCAGTCCTTCTTGTCGCGGAACAACACGCCGGTCACGAGCGCAGGCGTCTGCAGCATCTTGTGCGCATCGAACACGACGGAGTCGGCGCGCTCGATGCCGAGAAGCCTCGGTCGCATCGCGGGCGACAGCGCGTAGGCCGCGCCGTGCGCGCCATCGACGTGCAGCCATAGATCCTCGCGCTGGCACACGTCGGAGATTGCATCGATCGGGTCGAACGAACCCGTTGCCGTCGAGCACGCGCTCGCGACGACGGCGATCGGAATGCGGCCGCTCGCCTTCGCCTTGTGGATTGCCGCAGGCAACAAGTCGGCGCGCATGCAAAACGCGTCATCGACCGGCACGGACACCACGCCGCCCTCGCCCCAGCCGAGGATGCGCGTTGCGCGGTCGATGCAGTAGTGCGCCTGCGAACTCGCGAGCACGCAGAATCGATCTCCGCCAAGGTTCCATGCGTCGACCTTGCGCTGGCGCGCGGCGAGCAGCGCCGTGAGGTTGCCGAGCGATCCGCCCGACGTCATCACTCCGTCTGCGGATGCAGGCATGCCGAGCTTCTGCGCCATCCACTGCAACGCGCGCAGCTCCATCGCGGTCTGGATGGGGCCCATCTCGTAGACGGCCATGCCGTTGTTGAGCAGCGCGTTGAGGCCTTCGAGCAGCGCGAGTTCGGGACGAGGCACTGCGACTTGGTGGCCTACGTAGCGCGGGTCGTGCAGCCGATTGCTGTTGGCGAGGATGCGGCGCGCGAGGTCGGCGATGTCGAGTCCGCCTCGTCCGTCGAGCGGCGCCACGGCGTCGAGCATCGCGCGCGGATCGGGCAGGTCGAGCGTCGCGCCGCGACGTTCGCCAGTCGCCGCAAGGTGGTCCGCCATCAAGTCGATGAGGCGATGTCCAAGCGCGCGGAATGCGGCAGGGTCGAACGGGTCCTGGGCCATGGGCGCGCGTTGTAGCGCGAGCGATCTCCGCCGCATGGTGGTCGCGTGAGATTTGCGCCGCATTGCTGCCGCGTGCGGGATTGCGGCTACGCCGCGCCGCCGCGATGCTCGCCGCATGCTTCGACTCGGCGCCGCGGTCCTGTTGTCCCTCTCTGCACTCCTCGCGCAGGAACAAGGCAAGCCAGCACAGGAACCAAAGCCAGCGCAGGCCGCGCAACCTTCGCTCGTGCCCGAAGGCGCCGCCGGCCTCGACCCTCTGCAGTTGGCGCGCGCGATGACGTCGACGATGAAGCTTGCTCTGCCGGGACCGCAGCACGAGCGGCTCCAGAAGCTCGAAGGCGCGTATGCGGTGTCGATGCAGTTGACGCCGCCTGAATTGCCAGCGCAGGAGTGCCTCGGCGAGGCGCGCGCGATGACGGTGCTCGGCGGCCGCTACTTGCTCGTGAACCTCAAGGTTCGCGTCGCTGGCGTCGTGATGGAGGGCCTCTACGTGCTTGGCTACGACAACCTGCGCGCGCTCTACACCGTGAGTTGGCGCGACTCGCTATCGACTTGGTCCGTCGAGTGCGCAGGCCCTGAGACCGAAGGTCAGAAGGACAAAGTCGCGATGACCGGGACGATGGTGGACGCGGCGTCGCCGACGGGGCGGTCGTTCGACCTCGAGCTCTCGTTCCTCGCAGACGGCTTTGCGCTGTCGGTCCGCGATCAGGTCAAAGAGCAGAAGGTCGAGGTCATGCGGCAGACGTTTGTGCGCAAGGCCACCGAGGCGCCGCAGGATCCGAGCGATCGCAAGAAGTGACGCGCAGCGCTCTGCTCACTTGTGCTTTGGCTTGTCCTTGAGCCCGAGCTTCTCGAGCTTCGGCGGGATGAGCGCGTTGCAGTATGGCTGCGTCGGGTTCAGCTCGAAGTAGTCCTGGTGGTAGTCCTCGGCAGGCCAGTAGGTCGATGCCTTCGTGATCTCCGTCACCACGCGGTTGCTGAGGCGTTCATTGGCCGCGGCCTTGGACTCGTCCGCCGTCTTCTTCTGCGCGTCGTCTACGTAGAAGATCGCCGAGCGATACTGCGTGCCGTAGTCATTGCCTTGGCGATTCTTGGTCGTCGGATCGTGCGCGAGGAAGAACCAATCGAGCAGTTGGCGGTAGCTGATCTTCTGCGGCTCGAACACCACCTTCACGATCTCTGCGTGTCCGGTCTCGCCATCGCAGACTTGGCGATAGGTCGGGTTGTCGACGGTCCCGCCCATGTAGCCACTCTCCACGTCGACCACGCCGTCGATGCGTTCCAGCACGGCCTCGACGCACCAGAAGCAGCCGCCGCCGAGATAGGCGGTCTCTTGTGGAAGGGTTGCGGCGTTCGGGGTTTGGTCTTGTGGCATGGGGGCTTCGGTCGGAGGAGCTTGCGTCGTTGGAGCAGGAGGCGGCGTGGCTGGCTTCGAAGCGCTGCCGCTGCACGCGGCCAGCGCCGCGAGGCCGAGCAGCACGAGAGTCACCTTGGACGCGCGCAGCCAGAGGATGGGGTTCTGCATGGACGGAGGATCGATCAAGGCAGGCGAGATGGCCAGCGGGAAGCCGTTCGATGCGGCGGCCCGTGTTGGATTCGGCCCGGGGTGCTTCCAGAGTCCCTGGACCGACGTATCATCCGCCCCGGGTTCGGCTGCCTCTCCGGCTTTCCCACCGATCCCGTGTGTCTGCCGTGCATAGCTCAGTAACGGAGCGACTTTCTCGGCGGTGGGCGCACGTTTCTCATGCAGCGAGGAAGTCCGTCTGGAATGGGCAAGAGACTCTACGTCGGCAACCTTCCGTACAACGCGGACGAGGCGATGTTGAAGGAGGCGTTCGGACAAGACGGTCGTGCGGTCGCGACGGTGCACGTCGTGATGGACCGCGAGACTGGTCGACCGCGCGGCTTCGCGTTCGTCGAGATGGCATCCGACGAAGATGCCAAGAAGGCGCTCGCAGCGATGGACGGAGCCGAATTCGGCGGTCGTTCGCTTCGCGTCAACGAAGCCGAGGATCGCAGAGGTCCGCCATCAGGGCCGCGACCCGGTGGCTTTGGCGGCCCGCGGCCGAGTGGCCCTGGCGGCGCTCCGAGGCCAAGCGGCCCGCCGCGCGAGGGTGGACCGCCGCGTCCAGGTGGCTACTCGGGCGGTAGCTCGGGGGGCGCGCCATCGGGCGGTGGTTACTCGGGCGGTGGCGGCGGTGGTGGTGGCGCTGGCGGCGGCGGGTTCTCGCGCCCGAAGCCAGGTTGGTCGGATCCGCCTGCCGAGCCCAAGAAGTACGACAACAAGAAGCCGCAGCGCCGTCGCGCAGACGAAGAGCAAGACTACGGCGGCCGCCGCGGTGGTCGTCGCTTCGACGACGACGACGAATACTGATCGATCGGTTGGCGCTGCCTGTCCCGGTCCGCTGCGGGCTCCCGGCTCAGTGCGGGACAGGCACTGTTCAGCCAGCGATGCGCTTCTGCTCGAGCTTCAGCGCGCGCTGGTGCGCAGCACTGTGGTCGAGCGATGCGTGGCGCCCTTCTCGAGAAGGATCGACGGGAAGTTCTTTTGATTGACGGCGTCGGGGAAGCGCTGCGTCTCGAGGCAGAGTCCGCTGCGGTGCGCGTAGCTCGCGCCGCCCTTGCCGGCTTGGCCGTTCAGGAAGTTGCCGGTGTAGAACTGGATGCCGGGCTCCGTCGTCGCGATCCGCACTTCGCGGCCAGTTGCCGGGTGGTAGAGCACCGCTGCGTCGACGAGGCCCGCGTTGCCGTCGCGGTCGAGCGCGTAGTTGTGGTCGTAGCCCATCGCCGGCGTCGGCGTGAGTTCGTCGATGCGCAGGCCGATGCGCACCGGCTTGCGGAAGTCGAGCGGCGTGCGCGCAACCTCATCGATCGCGCCGGTCGGGATCAACGTCGCGTCGGTCGGCGTGTAGCGGCTCGCGAACAACTGCAGCTCGTGGTCGAGGATCGTCGGCGCGCCTTGGCCCGCGAGGTTGAAGTAGGCGTGGTTGGTGAGATTGACCGGCGTCCTGCGGTCCGCGACGGCCGCGTAGTCGATGCGCAGTTCGCCCGGGCGCGGCATCGAGTAGGTGACTTTGACGTCGAGCACGCCCGGGTAGCCCTCTTCTCCGTCCGGTGAGCGGTAGGTGAACTCCACCGCGGGCGCTCCGTCGACCTGCGTCGCAACGCCGCGCCAACGCACCTTGTCGAGGCTGCGCGGGCCGCCACCGTGCAGGTGGTTGGGCGCGTTGTTGGTCGCCAGCTGGTAGTCGTAGCCGTCGAGGGTGAAGCGACCCTTGGCGATGCGGTTGCACACTCGGCCGGTGGTGCAGCCGAAGTATTGGTTCTTGTCCGACTCGTAGCCCGACACGTCGTCGAAGCCGAGCAGCACGTCAGCGACTTGGCCCAAACGGTCTGCGACTTTCAGTGACACGAGCGTCGCGCCGTGATCGGTCACGGTCGCCTCGGTGTCGCCGTTTTGCAGGATCCACAGGGTCGCGGGAGCGCCGTCCTTGCGGACGCCAAAAGGCTTGGTCTTCACGAGATTGGGTTGCGAGAACATCGCGCAGGAAGGCAGCAGCAACAGCGCTGCGAACGCGGCGAGGGGCCAGTGGGTCATGCGGCGGAAGCTACTGCTGCGCCACGCGGCGACAAACGCTCAGTTCGCCCGAGCGCCTGGGATCGGCTCCAACAGCGCAACGGTCTCGATGTGCCACGTCTGCGGGAACATGTCGACCGGAACGACGCGGCTTGCCGCGTAGCCCATCGTGTGCAGCAGACGAAGGTCGCGCGCGAGCGCGCCGACATCGCAGGCGACATAGGCGATCTTGCGCGGGCGCAGCGCTGCGATGTGCTGCAAGACCTCGGTGCCGGAGCCCTCGCGCGGCGGATCGAGCACGATGAGGTCGGGCTTGGGCAAGTCTTTGCCAAGGCGCGCAGCGTGCGCTTCGACCGGCCCGCGGACGAACCGCACGTTGCGAATGCGATTGCGACGCTGGCCCGCATCGGCATCGCCGATGCTGACGGGCGACTCCTCGATGCCGATCACTTCGCGCGCGCGCGCGGCGAGCGCCAGCGAGAACAGGCCGCCTCCGCAGTAGAGGTCGGTGACGATGTCCGTGGCCTTCGGCGCCAGCATCTCCTGCACGAGCTTGACCAGCAGGCCCGCCGCGAACGGCGACGTCTGGAAGAACGATGTCGGCGAGATGCAGTAGTGCACGCCGCCGATCTGCTCGTCGATCCGGTCGGGGCCAGTGACACGAACGGTCTGCGTGCCGAGCAAGCGGCTCTCGGGGCCGTCGTTGTAGTTGACGCTGATCGTGGTGGCGCCCTTCGCCATCAGGTCCTGCGCGATGCGTTCGACCTCGGGCATGTCGTAGCGCGCGACGACGATCACATGGCTTTGCCCAGTCGCTTCTGCGGTGCGCACCAGCACGCTGCGCAACTCGCCGCGATCCGACACGGGATCCCACGCTTCGATGCGAAGGTCGGCAAGCAGCGCGATCGTCTCCTTCGCCAACCGCAGCGGCTTGTCCGCGCTCGCCGGGCACTCGTGCAGAGCCACGAGGTCCAGTTCGCGCAGCGCATGCAGGGCAGGCACCATGCCGTGGCTGCGGTCGGGCAGGACTTGCAGCGCCACTTTGTGGCGCATGCCATACGGCTCTTTGTTGGCGATGGTGTCCGACACCGTTGGCGCGTGCTCGCCGAGCGCCCATGCGAGCTCCTTCTCGACGCGCTTCTGCTTGAAGCGCAATTGCGCCGCGTAGTCGATGTGCTGCCAGTGGCAGCCGCCGCATTCGAGGAAGTGACGGCACGCGGGCTCGACGCGTTCCAAAGACGCCTCGTCGATGTAGGCAACGCGCGCGCGGCCGAACTTGCGAGCAGCGCTCGTGATCTCCGCACGGATGCGTTCTCCCGGCAACGCGCCCGGAATAAGCACGACGTAGCCATCGATGTGCGCAAGCGCGTCCGGGCCATCCGCCAGCGTTTCGATCGAAAGGCGCACGCGGTCACCGCGTTGCACCGGGGCGGGCTGATCGGATCGGCTCATGGGGGCGCGCACAGTAGCCCTGCGATTGCGGGCTTCCATCGCGCTGCGCCGCGGACGGTCGCGCTGTGGCGTGCTTGCTACTTGCGAACGGGGCCGCCCGCTCCGCCTGGGCCGCCTGGTCCGCTTGCTCCGCCGGGGCCACCTGCTCCGCCTGCGCCTTGCTGCTGCTCGCCCTTGCCGACCATGTAGATCTGGCCTTGGCCGATGTTGGCGATACGGCGCAGCAAGCTCTCATCGGCCTCGCCGATCCCGATCGCGTGGATGCGCACGCGGCGGAACGTGTTCATGCGCTCGACGTCAGCTGCGATCGAGAAGCCGAAGATGTAGGGCCCGTTGTAGCCCATGATCGGCGAGCGAGTTCCCTTCTCCTTCGTCTCGTAGTCGGTGACGGCCTCGTCTTCACCGTAGTCCTTGTCCTGGCACTTGAAGTCGTCCGTGGACGGCGCGCCGTCGGACAGCAAGAAGATCGTGTCGCAGCCTTCGGTCAGCGGTCCTGCATCGATGAATGCGTCGGTTTCGACGAACCCCTTGCCCGACAGCGCGAATGCGCGGCGCAATCCACCGTGCATGTTGGTGTCGCCCTTCAGCGAGCCGAGCGCGGAGGAGCCGGGCTGCGCAGGGCCGGGCTTGATCTCGTCGAGTTCCTTGCAGACCCGCGTGACGTTGGCCTTCGTTGCGCGAATCAGGCCTGGGCACGAATTCAGCGTCCCGGACGAATCGCCAAACCAGACGATGCTGAAGTGCTTGTCGTCGGGCAGTCGCATCAGCGACATCTTGAGGTGCTCGCGCGCGAGGTCGAACCGCGTGTTGATCTGGTGCCACGGCAGGTCGCTCTCGTCGAGCAGTTCGCCCTTCGGCTTCTTCTTGGGGCCGGTGACCGGGCCCTTTGGCTTCACGCTCGGCGAGATGGGTTGCAGCATCGAGTCGGACAAGTCGACGACGTAGCAGAAACGCTCGCCTTCGGTCTCGATGCCAAAGAAGCGCGGCCTTGTCACCGTGTTGCCACCGC
>CAIYFF010000637.1 GCA_903925435.1 uncultured Planctomycetota bacterium
CAGAACAGATGGGGGTCGTCGGCGATCATCCCGGCCAACGAATCTGCAGCAAACGTGAACAGCCGCGCGGTCCTGGGGAGATCCAAAGCCCGCAGCGCAATCTCGGCGCACAGCAACGTCAAAGCAGCGCTGGTGAGCACCGCAAGCAACCGCAAGAACCACCGACTGCGGGATGGAGCGCTGGTCATGTTTTGATCTTGGGTCAAGCGGTGCCTCTCGTTGCAGTGGGCGGCCACCCCTTGCACGACTTGGCGTCCAGCACGGACCCTCAGCGGCAACTAGATCGACCAGCTCAGCAACAGCCAGAATCCCGACCTCCACCAGCTGTGACTGGAATCCAGGTCTTCGATCCACGCTCTCGACCAAGTGGGTCTCGCCGTTACGACCGCGCGTAGTGGACTCGGCTCTTGGCACGCCAACTCGCCGCAAAAGCCACCGATGCTTCCCCGCCCGCCCCATGGCATCATGCCGCACCCGCCATGCACGTCGTCCTCGTCGAGCCGTCGTTCCCCAAGAACCAGCGTGAGTTCCTGCGCGGCCTGATCGCCACCGGCGCTTCCGTCAGTGCGATCAGCGAACGGCCGGCCGAAGCGCTGCCGGACGAGCTTCGGCGCGGGCTGTTTGGGTTCCAGCAGGTGCGCTCGGTCGTCGACGAAGGTGCGCTCGCGGACGCGGTGCGGCACCTGTCGGCCAAGCGGCGCGTCGATCGCTTGGAGGCGACGGTCGAAGCGCACGTGATGGCGGCGGCGCACGTTCGGGAAGCGCTGCAGATCCACGGCACGACGTCGCGCACGGCGTGGCTGTGCCGCGACAAGCCGGCGATGAAGGATGCGATCCGCGAAGCGGGCATCGCGTGCGCTGCGAGCGCACGGGTCGAGAAGCGCGAGGACGCGCGCGCGTTCGCAAAGCAGCACGGCTACCCGGTGATCCTGAAGCCGGTCGACGGCGCGGGCGCGTCGGGCGCCACGCGTTGCGATGACGACAAGGGACTCGAGAACGCGCTCGCCGAACTGCGCGTGGACCAAGGCCGAGCAGTCGCGATCGAAGAGTTCCTCACCGGCCACGAGGGCTTCTACGACACGATCACGGTGCACGGGCAAGTCGTCGCGGACTTCGCGACGCACTACTACCCCAACGTGCTGGAGGCGATGCGCACGCGGTGGATCTCGCCGCAGATCGTGACGACCAACCGCATCGACCAGCCGACCTACCAAGAGCTGCGCGCGATGGGCCAAAAGGTGATCGCTGCGCTCGGCGTGTGGACGTCCGCGACGCACATGGAGTGGTTCTTCGGCGACAAGGGGCTGAAGTTCTCCGAGATCGGTTGTCGCCCGCCGGGCGTCGGCATGTGGGACGTCTATGCGGCGGCCAACGAGTTCGACATCTTCAAGGCGTGGGGCGAGGCCGTCGTGCACGGCCGCATGACGCAGCGGCCCAATCGGCATTTCTGCGGCGGCATGATCGCGCTGCGGCCGGACAAGGACGGCGTGATCTCGGGCTATGAAGGGCGCGAGCAGATGGAGAAGGAGTTCTCGCGCTGGATCATCGACTCGCACTTCCCTGAGCCCGGCACGCGCACGCAAGGCGTCGAAGCTGGCTACATGGCCAACGCGTGGGTCCGCATGCGCCATCCTGACTACGACGAACTGCGCCGCATGCTCGACCGCACGGGCGAACTCGTGAAGGTCAAGGCGCGCTGACCACAGCCCATGCGCCGCCCCCCTGCACGGCGCGACATCTCCCATCTCCCTCTCTGTCTCCCCAACACCAACTGACCAGCAGAACCATGACCACGACGTCCCGTCGCGACTTCTTGCTGTCGGCTGCCGCGAGCGCGGCCGCCCTCTCCCTCGTCTCCTGCAGCGCGCCAAGCTCTGCGCGCCGCGGCGCCAACGAACGGTTGCGCATTGCACAGATCGGCTGCGGCGGCAAAGGCCTCTCCGACATGAATGCCTGCGCCGAGATGCATGACATCGTGGCGCTCTGCGACGTCGATGACGGCAAGGCCAGCAATGCGCGGCAGGAGCACCCGAAGGCGGCCTTCTACCACGACTACCGCGAACTGCTCGACAAGGAGAAGGTCGACGCGGTCGTGATCAGCACGCCCGACCACAGCCACGCCGTGCCCGCATTGATCGCGATGCAACTCGGCTACCACGTGTTCGTGCAGAAGCCGCTCGCGCACACGGTCGAAGAAGCGCGCGTGATGCTGCACGCGGCGCGCAAGTCCGGCGTGATCACGTCGATGGGCAACCAGGGCACGTGCCTCGACGGCTTCCGCAGCGCGGCGGAGTTCGTGCGCAGCGGCGCGATCGGCGACGTGACTGAAGTGCACGTTTGGACCAATCGCCCCGTGTGGCCGCAGGGCATCGCTCGGCCAAAGCACATCGACGCGATCCCGCCGTCGTTGCGTTGGGACCTGTGGCTCGGCGCAGCGCCCTATCGCCCGTATGCCGCGGGCCGCAAGGACTCGGGCTTCTCGGGCTACGCGCCGTTCCATTGGCGCGGCTTCTGGGACTTCGGCACGGGCGCGCTCGGCGACATGGCGTGCCACGTCGCGAACCTGCCGTTCTTCGCGCTCGAACTCGGCGCACCCGATTGGGTCGAAGCCGACACCGAGGGCATGACCGACGAAACAGCGCCCAAGGCGTCGACGATTCGTTTTGGCTTCGGCGCGCGCAACGGCAAGAAGCCGTGCGTCGTGCATTGGTATGACGGCGGCCGCACGCCGCCCGCCGACAAGCTGCCGAGCGAAGAAGACCGCAAGGGCCTGCGCTCGCTCAAGGAAGGCGGTTTCTTGCTGATCGGCGACAAGGGCAAGCTGTTCTCGCCAACCGACTACGGCGAGAGCTACGCGCTCTATCCGAAGGCGCAGTTTGCCGACATGAAGGCGCCGGCGCAGACGCTGCCGCGCAGCCCTGGCATCCACCAGGAGTGGCTCAACGGCATCCTGGCCAACAAGCAGCCGCTCGCCAACTTCGAGTACTCGGCGCCGTTCACCGAGACGATGCTGCTCGGCAACGTCGCCATGCGCCTTGGCCGCCGCCTCGAATGGGACGCGGCAAACCTGCGCGTGCGCAACGACGCCGACGCAGAGAAGTTCATCAAGAAGGAATACAGCCGCGGCTTCGAGTTGATCCGCAGCTGATCGCATCGCGCATCTGGCGCAATGCCCGCGGGCGCGTTGGAGCACGGCTCCACGCGCCCGCTGCATTTCAGCCCTGCTTCTGGCCGCTCGCGTTCACGGGCGCAGCGGGCTTCTCGCGGAGTCGATCCGCGCGACCCTTCACGTGGCGGTCGAGCCAATCGATCATCTCCCACACGCAGTGCAGCACGGACTGGCGGCCGCGATAGCCGTGCGCTTCGTGCGGCAGCATGCACAACCGCGCCGTGCCGCCGTGGCCCTTGATCGCGGCATAGAAGCGCTGGCTCTGGATCGGCCACGTGCCTTGGTTGTCGTCGTCGGCGCCGTGGATCAACAGGATCGGCTCGTTGACCTTGTCGGCGTGCGCAAACGGCGACATCTGCATGTAGACCTGCTGCGCTTCCCAGAACGTGCGCTCTTCGTTTTGGAAGCCAAAGGGCGTCAGCGTGCGGTTGTAGGCGCCACTGCGCGCGATCGCGGTCGCGAACAGGTCCGTGTGGCACAACAGGTTGGCTGACATGAACGCGCCGTAGCTGTGCCCGCCGACCGCAATCTCCGATGGCTCGGCGATGCCGCGCGCGATGAGCAGATCGACGGCAGCTTGCGCGTCGTCGGTCAGTTGCTGCACGTAGGTGTCGTTGGCGCCGCGGTTGGGGCCGACGATCGGCATCGCGGCATCATCGAGCACCGCGTAGCCAGCGAGCAGCAGCCACAGATGGCTGATGCCGGCAAAGCGCGTGTAGCGAGTCGGCGACGCGCGCACCTGGCCCGCGTCATCCGCGCGCGTGAACTCCTGCGGATAGGCCCACACGAGCGTCGGGTGCTTCTGGCCTGGCTGATGATCCGGCGGCAGATAGAGCGTCGCCGACAGCGCCACGCCGTCCTTGCGCTGGTAGCGGATCAACTCCTTGGTGATGCGCTTCGACACTTCGAGCGCTGGGTCCTGCCAGTGGTAGAAGCCCTGCTTCTCGGCGTTCGACAGCGTGACCCTGACGTACTGCGGCGGCTCTTGCGGCGACTCGCTGCGGATCAAGATGTGGTCGTCGTCGAGGTAGCTCACGAACTGCTCATAACGGCCCTCTGCGCACTGCCACAGGCGAGCCGTTGTGCCCGTGAGCGGATCCCAGCTGTCCAAGAACGGACGCTCGCC
>CAIYFF010000638.1 GCA_903925435.1 uncultured Planctomycetota bacterium
CTCCGCACGCGTGGTGGCTTCGTTTGCGCGCACGCGCTCCTGCTCCGCCAGCGCGATGGCCTCGTTTGCACGCACGCGCTCTTGGTCGGCACGCGCGGTGGCTTCGTTTGCACGCACGCGCTCCTGCTCCGCCAGCGCGATGGCCTCGTTTGCACGCACGCGCTCTTGGTCGGCACGCGCGGTGGCCTCGTTTGCACGCACGCGCTCTCGGTCGGCCTCAGCCCGCTGTGCCTCGAACGCGGCGATCGCCTCGCGGCGTTGCGACTGCGCTTCCTTGTAGCTCTCGCGCAGGGCGGCCAATTCCTTGACCTCTTCTGCCAACCGCTGGGACTCCGCGACCGCCTCTGCGGCGTTCCGCTGCGCAACCTCCACTTCGTGCTGCGCCTTCTGGAGCTTGCCGCTCTGCCGCGCCAGCGCCGCCACGAGCTTGCGCTGTTCGGCTGCGTGGCCCTCGTTCTGCAGTGCGTTCGCTGCGCGCTCCAGAGCCAATTCCGAACGCAACTCGGAGAGTTGCTCTTCCGCCGCGCACATGCGCTCCTCTACGCCCCGTCGGCGCTCCAATTCACGGAGGCTGTCAGTGCGTTGCTCCTGCAGGTCGAGGATCTGTTGCTGCTGCTGCGCCAGGTGATCGATCGCACGCTGCGACTCGCCCTGCCGCCGCCCAAGCTCTTCGCGGAGCGACGCAATCGCACGCTCGCGCTCGAGCAACTCGTTGCGCAACGCGTCGATCGTGTTGGATCGAGCAAGCATCTCCTCCTTGAGGTGTGCTTCCACGTCGCGTTGATGCACGCGCGCCGATTGCGCTTCGCGCAGCACCTTCTGCGCTGCTTGCTCGGCGAGATCCGCGGCAGTCGCTCGTTGCCGCATCGCGCCGACGGCGGAGCCGACGCGCTCCAGCAGCGACGGGAGATTCTGGTCCGACAACGCATCCTCGGAGCTGCATCCAAGGTCCTTGGCCAGAGCGGCAACGCGATTGCGCACTGCGGGCGCAATGCGCTTCCAGTTCGCCAGGGTCTGCGTTTGCTGCACCAGAATGTCGACCGCCGCAGGCATCTCTTGCGCGCGCGGCAATCGCTGGATCGCGGCACGCAGCGTGGCCGCGAGCGCATCCCCGTCCATCTTCCACAACGACTCGGACGCCAGCGCCGCCGTCATCAACTGGTGCGGCCGATGCCGAGCCAGCACGACAAGTCGGTCGGATTCGATCGCATCCTGAGTCGGCGCAGCGCCAAGGGTCGTATGAGCTTCTGCCTCGACAACGCCGACCACGACGAACGAACGTTGCGCAGCGCGCATCGTCCATTCGGCAAGCGCCAAGTCCGTTGCGAGGTCTTGGTCAAACGGCCCGACTGCCTCGAACGCGCTGCGCGTCAGCGCGAAGGCTTCCGGGCTTGCGAACGGCACCGTGCCGGACACGGCATCCGTCGTCATCGTCATCGGATGCATGTCGAGCACGCCCTGCTCGCAACGTCCTAGCGTCGTCGCATCGCCATGGGTCAACCGCGGGCATGCGATCGCCACTCCGCTCGCGCGCGCGGCGACTGCCAACGCTCGAACCCCATCAGCCGTCAAGGCGCTCTGCGCGCCGACGAACACCACGACGTC
This sequence comes from uncultured Planctomycetota bacterium, assembly GCA_903925435.1. Lineage (GTDB taxonomy): Bacteria > Planctomycetota > UBA1135 > UBA1135 > UBA2386 > SXPK01. Next base: position 1,606 of record CAIYFF010000638.1, read on the forward strand.
GCCGTGCGTTGACGCCATCGCTTGGTTCCAGAAGTGCGACGGTCGCAAACACGACGACGCAAGCACCGACCAACCTGGCTTCAGCGCCTCACGGAACTGCTCGCTGCGATGCCGTTGCCCCGTCAGCAGAGTGACACTGCAGCCCTCGAGCGGAGCGCTCCGTTGCGCCAACTCTTGCCGAAGATCTACCGCAGGGTCCCACAGCACGACATCCGTGCCCTCTGTGCCTTGCACCGTCGCATCGACCGCGCCGAGGATCGCGCGCGCGCCGGATCGCACACGCTGCCGCGCATCCGCCAACGCTTCCTGCAATCGCTCGACGCGATGCTGCAACGATGCAGGATCCTCCGCTTGTCGCCGCGCCTCAGCAAGTTCATCGAGGATGCGCAGAGAGTGCTCGGTCAGCGCCGCGAGATCGCGTTCGCGCTGCGCGAGCAAATCACGAAGGACCGCATCGCCCTGCGGCGTCGTCGGCTTCGGCTCTGGCTTCTTGGTGTTTCGTGCCACGTGAATAGAGGTTCAGGGTGAGGCTGAACTTGTGGATTGCGATCCGCTGCCGCTCAGCGGCCCGAGGACCACTTGGCGAGGCCTGCGCGGATCTTCTCGATGCGACGCTTCAGCGAGAATCGAGGGCGCGGCTCGTGTTCGTGCGCATTCATGGGCGCAAGCGGCAACGAAGGCGGCGCTATGGGAGCAGGCGCGGGCTGCGCCGGCTGCGTCGCGGACGGCACGCTCTGCAGTTGCTCGATGCGAGCCCGCAGTTCGCGCAGCGTGTTCTCGACCGATAGGCAGCGCTCCTGCCATGCGGAGAGCTCTCGCTCCGCCGAGAACGGCGAGCGCGCCTGCACGAGGATCGCCTCGACGGCTTCCGTGGGCAGTTGCGGCCGCTTGCGCTCGTTCGGGGACTTCTCTGACTCTTCGATCGCCAGGCGGTAGCTCTGCACCGTCAACTCCGCGCACTTCGCCCACGAATAGCCAGCTTCGACCTCGCGGCCCTTCGCCACGAGTTGCGCAACGGCGACGGAGTCCGTGAGCACCTTGTGCATCAGCTTCGACATCGCCTTGCTGTCGCCCGCGGGGAACAGCCAAGCGCCGTCCTTGCACACTTCGGGGATCGACATCGCAGACGCGGCGATCACCGGCGTGCCGAGCGCCATCGCCTCGATCGGAGGCAGGCCGAAGCCTTCTTCCGTCGACGGATACAGCAACGCAGTGGCGCCTTGGATCAACGCCTTCACGTCTTCGTCGTCGAGTCCTTCGACCCAGCGAACGCGATCGCCGATGCCGAGCTCTTCGATCTCCTTCTTCGTGCTGTCAGGCCCGTTCCACACTTGGCTGCCAGCGCACACGATCGGGATCGAGTCATCGAGCCGCGCGAGCGCGCGGAACATCGTGTTGTGCCCCTTGTGCGGATAGTCCTTGCCGACGGCGAGGAAGTAGCGCTCCGGCATCGATAGCCGTGCGCGACGCGCCTTCGCCTCTTCGACGGACAACGGCGTGCGCAGCGTCGGTTCGACCGCGAGCGGCGCAAGGTCGCAACGCGACGCATCGCCGCCAACGTCGTTGGCCACTTCTTGCATCACCGATCGACTGTGCACCAGCAAGCGATCCGCGTTGCCACACAGGCGCGTGACGAAGGACGAGTACCACTTCCAGCAATCGTGGTTCGGGTGGTACTCGGGGTGACGGTTGAGGATCGCGTCATGCACCTCCACCACCGAGGACTTCGCGATCAGCGGCAACCAGAGGTCGCGCGGATTGCGGTCAGGGAACCAGGACAAGTGGTAGACGTCGGGCGCGTCCTTGCCGATCAGCTCGCGCAGGATGTCTTCGGTGCAGTGCACGAAGACCGGCTCCGCTCGCTTCGGGAAGCACTCAGGCAACTTCGTCCCGTGCATCACCACGACGCGCAACCGCGTGACCGCTGGATGCGCGGCCAGTTCTCGGAGCAAGTTGCGCTGAACACGTTCCAGGCCAGACAGAGGCCGATGGAGCAGACGTGCATCGAACAGAATGTGCATGCGTTTCCTTCCAACGCCGGGGCAGGCATTGGCAGCTCTCGATATCGGCCAGATGCGCGCGGCGTCCGAACTGACGATCGACGAAATTGCCCGGGTGCCCCGGGGCCGGCTCAACTGCGCAGTGGATCCCTGCCGATGACATCCCGGTCCAAGGGACCGACGCGCCGATGGCAGCAACGAATCGAGAACGCCGCACAAAGTGGTTGATCAACCCTGCGATGCAGGGGCGCATCGTGTTCCGCATGGCGGCGATCCCCGCCGCTGCGCTCGCGGGCATCGCGGTGTTCACCGGCCTCTACTGCGCCGACGTGCTCGAGGAAGCGCGCGCGCTGGATCAAGAACTGCCGGACTTGATGCCGCTGATCTGGCTGGTGATGGCGTTCGAGCTGGTCGCAGCTTGCCTGCTTGTGATGCATGCGCTGCGGCTGTCGCACACGATCGCGGGCCCCGCGTATCGGATCGGCAAGAGCCTCGAACGGATCCGCACCGGCGACTTCACGTTCCGCGTGCAATTGCGCAAGGGCGACCACCTGACCGAGTTGCGTGACGAGATGAACTTGCTGCTGGCGTGGCTGGAGCAGAACCCGCCTCGGCCGAAGGACGCAGAGCCTGCAGCGGCGGCGGCCGAGAGCCCGTCTTGCGCCGCCGAGACGGTCGCCACGACCGGCAGCGACGCCGGCGCCTGATCTGGCGCGCGGGAGTCCACAGCGCCGCGCTTCCTGCGCGCCGCCGCGCCGGTAGTCTCCCGACCCATGGTTGTCCGCAAGATCACGAAGTTCCTGCGCGGGAAGGCTACGCGCGGCCAAGTTCTCACTGCATCCGTGCTCGCCGGCATGCTCGGCTTCGTGCCGGGGTTCTTCCTTCCTTCCGACCTCGGCGGCGGTTTCCTGCAGGCGCCAGGACTGATCCTGACGCTGTTCTTCTTGGCGTTGATCAGCAACGCCAACTTCGGCGTGTTCGCGATCGTCACGGTGGTCGCGAAGCTCGCGAGCTTCGCGCTGCTGCCGATCACGTTCGCGATCGGACAATGGATGATCAACGGACCGATGCGCGGCATCGTGCAGTCGCTCGCGAACGCGCCGTTCACCGCGTGGTTCGGACTCGATTACTACGCAACGACAGGCGGCCTCGTGGTCGGTCTCGTGTTCGGCATCGCGTCGGGCCTCGTGCTGTTCTCGTCGCTGCAGGCATATCGAAACAAGATGGCGGCGCTCGAAGCGGGCTCCGCCGCATACCAGCAGCACGCAAAGAAGATGTGGGTTCGGCTGCTCGCGTGGCTGTTCCTCGGCGGCGGCAAGGGCAACAAGGTCACGTGGCAAGAGTTGGCTGACGGCGGCAAGAAGGGCCTGCCGATCCGCATCGGCGGCGTCGTGGTCGTGCTCGCGCTCGGCTACTGGATCTACTCGTCGCACAGCAAGCTGAGCCAAGGCGCGCTCACTTCTGGCACGCAGTCGGCGCTGCTCGCGATGAATGGCGCGACGGTTGACCTCGACAGCGTCACGCTCGATCTCGCCGATGGCGCGCTTCGCATCAAGGACCTCGCGATCGCGGACAGCAAGCAACTCGACGTCAACCTGTTCGAGACCGCAGCGCTCGAGGCGCAGATCGACACCGACGCGCTGCTACGCCGTCGCATCGTGATCGAGAAGCTCACCGCGAAGGACGGCAAGAGCGGCATGAAGCGCGCGACGCCGGGCCAACTCGTGGAACCGACTGCCCCGCCGCCGCCGGCCGACCCGAACACGAAGTCGCTCGAGGACTACCTGAAGGACTTCGAGAGCTGGCGCGCACGCATCGAGCAGGCGAGCGAATGGCTCGAGAAGCTGTCCGGCGGCGACGCCGAGAAGCCGGAGCCGAAGACCGAGGAGCAAAAGCAGGAGCAAGTCGAACGCGACATCCAGGATGTCGGCCTGGCGAAGGTCTTCGCGCGCGACTTGCGCGTCGACCAGCCTGCCGTGTGGATCAAGAACGTCGAGATCCTCGGCGTGCCCTCGACGAGCGCGCCCGGCGGCACGGTGGACCTGCGGCTCACCAACTGGTCGTCCAACCCGTGGCTGCTCGACGTGGCGCCTTCGGTCGAGATCCTGTCCGCAGACAGCTCGATGAAGGTCTCGCTGTCGGGCCCGAGCAAGCAGTCGTCGGGCGGTGGCTTCGCGCTCGCAATGGCAAAGCTGCCGGTCGACAGCGTGTTCGCGCAGCTCAAGTCGAGCGGCGCGGCGCCCGTTCGCGGCGGCACGATGGACATCGACGTGAAGGGTTCGATGGCCAAGCAGAAGGGCGCACCGGTCATGCTGTCGCTGCCGTTCACGGTGACGATGCGAGACACCACGTTTGCGATCGCTGGCGCGAAGGAGACCAAGATCGAGAGCTTGTCGCTGCCACTGTCGGTCAGCGGTCCGGCGACGCGGCCGTCGATCCGCATCGAGGACAGGGCGCTTGCAGAAGCGCTGACCAACGCGGGCAAGCAAGAGCTCGCCAAATTCGTCAACGCGCAAGCAGGCAAGCTGCTCGGCGGCATCCCGCAACTCGACGGCGTGCTCGACGCCAACAAGTCGGTCGGCGAGAACCTCGACGCCGCGAAGCAGCGCGCCGAGGAAGAGGCCAAGAAGGCGCTCGACCAAGCAAAGCAGCAGGCCGAAGCCGAAGCGCAGAAGGCGATCGACGCGGCAAAGCTGAAGGCCGAGGAAGCCGCGAAGAAGGCGCTCGAAGACGCAGCCAAGAAGGCCGCAGAAGACGCCGCGAAGAAGGCGGCCGCCGACAAGCTGAAGGGCGGGCTGAAGGGCCTGATCCCCGGCGGCGGCAAGAAGGACGGCGTCTGACGCACGCGCAGCCTGCAGCCCACGCGGCGCAGGCTGCAGCCCCTCGCGTCGCGCGACTTCGCGCGGCGCGAGAGACGCGACGAGGCTGCTCGTTGCAGCCGCATTGCGGCCGCCCCACCACCGGCGCGATGCGCGACGCAAAGGCCGCGTCGCACGAAACCGCGCAACTCAGCGCTTCTTGCGCAGCACGGCGGCGAAGAACCCGTCGGTGCCGTGCCGATCCGGCCGCAGCGACAAGAACGTGCCGGTCGGATCCGCGATCGGCTGCGCGATCTGCTTGCCGAGGATCTCGGCGATGCGCACCAATTCGAGCGACGGATGCCGCTGCATCGCTGCCTCGACCTGCGCCTCGTTCTC
>CAIYFF010000639.1 GCA_903925435.1 uncultured Planctomycetota bacterium
CCATCCAAGGCTTGGTCCCCCACGTCTCGTCGAGCCACATGCCGCCCCAGGCGAAAAGTGCGACCGTGACCGCGAAGGTCAGGCCGGCTCCCAGGGAGTGCGCGGACTCAGCAGGCTTTCTGGGCAGGGGTTTCATCCCTCCGCAAAAGAACGAAGTTGAGGGGCGAGGACGATAGAGGCGGCCTCGGACCGAGCAAGAGCCAACTGCGCAAGATTTCGGAGCAACTGCGGGGGCTCGATTCCACAGGGGTGTCGCGCCATGTCGGCGCGCGAGGAGAACCCACGAATGTCTGACTCTGTTCGCACTGTCCTGCTCCAACTCGCCCCTGTTGTCGCCGCCGTCCTCGGTGGACTGGATTCGCCGCTGCTCGCCCAGAGCCAAGCCGTTTCGCCCGCGGATCGCACGGGCCTCGAAGGCTCGAGCTTCACCAGCTTCCCGCTCGGGCGCCCGAATGCCCGCTTCCAGTTCCTGCACGCCGACCTGCCGGGCGGCATGACGATCCACGGACACGCATACCGTCGCGACGCCGCGCAGGTGCGTGGCGCAGTCGACGGTTTTGCCGCGGAACTCGAAGTGTCGCTGTCGATGTCGCCGCGCACTCCGGCCACCGCGTCGCCCACCTTTGCGGACAACGCAGGCCCGAGCCCCACGGTGGTGTTGCCGCGCACGACTTTGGTCTTCCCGAGCACGAATCGCCCCGCGCTCGACCCAGCTCCGACATTCGAACTGATGATCCCGTATGCGTTGCCGTTCGTGTTGCCAGCGGGCGGCGGCACCCTGTGCGTCGACACGGTGATGCACGCCAACGTGTCGGCGGCTGGTGTGGATCGGAGCCTCAGCGTCTACCTCGACTCCCATGAGATCTCGACGACGCAGAACGAACAGCCCGGCTTCCGCAGTGGCGGCGGCTGCGCCCCGCTCGGTGCGGTGGCGACGGCCAACGCGACGATGGCGCTGCGACGCACCGGAACGGGACTGCTGCTCGATTGCTCAGCGCGCGATGGAGTGCCGGACCGCGGCAACGGAATGACGCATAGCTACCTCGCGTTCGGCGCCAGCCAGCAGAGCGCAGCCTGGCCATTCCGCCCCGCATGCGTGCTGCAGTCTTCTTCCGAGCACTGGTTCGTGCTCGGCCGCAACGACGTGAACGGCGATTGCACCGCGAGCCTGCAATGGCCACTGCTGCCCTTCGGATATCGCGTCTACCTGCAGGTCGGCTCGATCGAACTCGGCGGCAGCGACCTGGTGTTCAGCGACCTCACGCAGATGGTCACCCCGCCAGCCGCGCCAACGACGCTGCCCGCGGCGCGAGTGGCAGCATCGACGAATCGCACCGCGCTTACCGGGACGGTTTCGACCTCTGTGCCCGTCACGTTGTTCTTCTGACACCGATCGCGCGGCAAGCAAGGCAGCACGCAGCGATCGCGGACGCGCCGAGGTTGGCGCGTCCGTTCACAGCCTGCCGACTTCCCCGTCGATGGTGCGCACGATGCCGAGCGGATTGCCGTCGCGCAACGCGCTCGGAAGCGCGTGCTGCGGTGCATCCTGCCAGGCAACGGGACGCACCCAGCGCAGGATGGCGCGCGGTCCGACTGCCGTGAAACGACTGTCGCTGCTCGCAGGCCACGGGCCGCCGTGCTGCATTGCAGCGCAGACCTCGACGCCCGTCGGGACACCGTTGTGCACGATGCGGCCCACGCGCTTCTCGAGTGAGCGGAGAAGGCGCGCGTGCTGCTGAAGGTCCGCTTCGTCGCCATGCACGGTCGCAGTCAGATGCCCATGCATCGCTGCGACCACTTGCTCCATCTCACTCACGTCGCGGCAACGGACCAACAACAACGCGGGGCCGTAGAGCTCTTCGCGCAATCGCAGAGAGCGCAGCGTCGACGCAGCGTCGGTCGCAAACACGCGACCGCGACCACGCGCAGGTGCGCTCGCATCCCCTTCCGCTGCCTCGGCCGCGAGTCGCACGCCTGCTTGCGCCGCGAACGTCGCCGCCGCTCGCTCGTAGGCACTGCGGATGTCGGCATGCACCATGACTCCTGCTGGGCTCGCAGCAAACGTCGACCGGATCGCTTCCACGAGATCCTCGGCGCCAGCGCCATCGCAGTAGAGCACCATGCCAGGGCTCGTGCAGAACTGTCCGCACGCGAGCAACGAGGACGAAGCCACCGCTTGCCCAATCGTCGCCCCGCGCTGCGCGAGCGCAGCAGGCAACACGACCACCGGATTGACCGAGCCCATCTCGGCAAACACGGGGATCGGTGTCTCGCGCGCGCTTGCCAGTCGGCAAAGCGCCGATCCGCCCGCAAACGAGCCGGTGAACCCAACCGCTGCGATCGCCGAGTGGCGAACCAGCGCAGCGCCCACCGCGTGCCCCCTGCCGTGCACCATCGAGAACACGCCATCGGGCATGCCCGTAGCGCGCACTGCGGCCGCGATCGCCGTGGCAACCAACTCACTCGTGCCAGGATGCATCGGGTGGGCCTTCACGACGACCGGGCACCCAACGGCCAGCGCCGACGCGGTGTCGCCGCCGGCAACCGAGTAGGCGAGCGGGAAGTTGGATGCGCCAAACACCGCCACCGGCCCGATGGGCCGCAACATCGCGCGGAGATCCGGCTTCGGCTGGGGCTTCCGTTCGCGGTCGGCGCGGTCGATGCGGGCATCGACCCACGAGCCTTCTTCGACAGCGCGAGCGAACGTCTCGAGCTGAAACATCGTGCGCGCGCGCTCGGTCTGGATGCGCGCGATCGGCAATGCCGTCTCGAGTGCGACACGCTCCACCAGAGCGTCACCGAGCCCCGCGATCTCCGCCGCGATGCGACGCAAGAAGGCAGCACGCGCGCGTCCCTCGGTCGATGCATAGGCATCCTCCGCGCCGGCTGCGCGTTCGCATGCGCTCGCGACCAGGGCATCGTCCGCGTCGAAGTAGCTTGGCTCCAACGCCACACCGCGCGCGGCATCCACCGCACGGAACGATGCGCCGGCTCCCGCTGCACGCTCAAGGCCGACGAAGTGCGCGCCGGTCAACACGTTCGCAGCGCTCAACCGCCCACCTCCGGGCGCGTCCGCAACGCGGTGCGGATCGTCGCCAGCGCTGCATCACGCGCGGCGCCCGAAAGCTGCATGCGCGGCGCGCGCACGCGTTCGCTGCCCATCCCGCACTCCTGTTGGCACAGCTTGATCAACTGGACGAACTCCGGCACGACGTCGAGACGCAGCAGCGGCAAGAACCACTCGTAGAGCTGCCGCGCAGCCGCGGGCCCGCCGTCTCGCGCTCGCTCGAACAGCACCACGGATTCGCGCGGCAGCGCGTTGACGAGGCCAGCCACCCAACCTTCGGCGCCAGCGGCGACACCTTCGACGAGCATGTCGTCGAGGCCCACGAGGGCCGTGAGTCGATTGCCACAGCGCGCGCGCAGCGCCGTCACTCGCCTCGAATCACCACTCGACTCCTTCACCGCGACCAAGTTGTCGTGTTGCGCAGCAAGCTGGTCGATCCACTCGGTGGTGAAGTCGACGCCATACGCAAAGGGGTTGTTGTAGAGCATGCACGGGATGCGCACGGAGTTCATCACCGTGGACACGTGCGCATGGTGCTCTTCACGCGGCCCCTTGTGCACATACGCGGGCAGCACCATCAGGCCTTTGCATCCGACCTGCTCCGCAGTGCGCGCAAGCAGCACCGCATCGCCCGTCGACAACGCAGCGATGCCCGGAGTGATCGGCTTGTCGCCAGCTGCTGCCACGAGCGTGCGCAAGATCGCGACCTTCTCGTCGAACGTCAGCGTGGCGCCCTCGCCGAGCGAGCCCAAGGGGATCAGTCCCGAGCATCCGGCATCCAGCAGTTCCTTCGCATGCGATGCGAGATAGCCATGGTCGACGGATCCATCCGTGCGGAACGGAGTGGTGATCGCAGGCAGGACGCCAGTGAAAGGGTGCGAGCGCATGCGCACCAACGTCGTGCTCAGCATCCCTTCCTGCAAGCGGCGAATGCGCCGCGCGAATCGCGCTCAGTAGTTGTTGCGCAAGAACAACCCGTTCGATGCATCGAGCCCGCCCGCTGCGTCGAGCGCGCCCGCTTGCAGATAGCCCGCGAGCCCTGGCAGCGGCGGCAGCGTGAGCGGCAACGTGCCAACGCCCGCGGCGTTCGCGAAGAACACGAAGTTGGAGTCGAGCGTTGCCAGCGCGTTGCACGACGACCAAGGCGCCGGCAGCGGAACTTGGATCTGCTGACCGCCCACTGCGAGCACCAGCAGCGAGTTGGGCGCAGCGCTACTCGCCGTCAGCGTCAGCGATTGGTTGAGGCCGGGCGCACCCAGAGTGCCCGCGAGGCTCAGGGATTGGCACGGCGCGCCATACGCCGTCACGCTCGCTCCCGGCACGATGCTGAAGTAGTCGCACAGGGCTAGACCGAGCTGCGCACCGCAAAGCCGATAGTCCGCCTCGGTGTTCCATGTCACACCATCCGGGCCGCGGCCGTAGGTGCCTTCGAACGTGATCGCCATCACCGGCTGCTCGAAGTTCGGCGCGTTGAGCCATCCATTGACCGCGGTCCAGCGGTCGTGCGCCATCGACTCGACGAATGGACGCGTTGGGAATCCTGCCGAGCTGCTCTGGTTCGCGCCGCGGTTGACGAACGGGCTTCGTGCCTTGAACTGGGCGATCCACTGCTGTTCGCGTTGGTTGACGATCGGGAGCACGCCCGTGGCGCCAGCGGTCCAGCTTGCGTTCGCCGCGTGCAGGAAGTGGAACGGG
>CAIYFF010000640.1 GCA_903925435.1 uncultured Planctomycetota bacterium
ATCCTTGGCCATGATCTGCTTGAACAGGCTGACGGCGTAGAAAATGCTCGCCACGGCAATGGCGAGCGACAGGACGTTCCAAAGGACGTACATGGAGTTAGGTAAGAAACCGGGGAGACGTGGCCCGGCGCCATTTAGGGGGCAGAGACCATAGCCGGGGCATTGCGCCACTCGCAAGGACGCGGGGCGCCCTCCGACAACTCAGATTCCGGTGGCGGGCCCCTTCGGTGCGTCGCCGTCGTCGTCCGCTTCGCCATTTGGCGGTTCGGGCAGGTCGTGGATGCCGACCGGCGGGAGGTCGACCACGTCCTTGTCGAGGACGGGCAATTGCGGTTCCACGAAGGTCTCGGTCGGCCCGCCAACGCCCGCAAGCATGCGGGCGCGGCGGCGCAGCAGCCACCACACGACGCCGAGCACGCCGGCGCTGACCAGCGTCCAGAGCAGTCCGCGTTCGACGGCTTGGACGCGTTCGATCACTTCGTCGATCACGCCCGCCCCGCGGAATCCGAGCCAGACGAACAGCGGCACGATGATCACGATGCCGAGGCCGTCGAGCAGCAAGAACCGTCGCACCGGCATCTTCATCACGCCGGCCGTGAAGAACGCGATGGTGCGGATGCCGGCCAGGAAGCGCGCAAAGAAGATCACGAGGTCGCCGCGCTTGCGGAACCAGCGGTCGAAGTCCGCGAGGCGCCGCCTTGTCACGACGACCCGCAGCCAGCGGATGCGCAGCAGCCTCGCTCCGAACACGCGCCCCAGCAGGTAGGGCACGAGGTCGAAGCTGACCAGCGAGGCCGTCGACCAGAACATCATCCACTGCAACTTCGCTGTGTCCGGGAACTTGGCACAGACGTAGCCCGCGGCCATCAGCACGATTTCTTCGGGCAGCGGCAGGCCGATTGCGCAGATAGCAAAGACCAACGCGACCCCTAGGTAGGGGTATTCGCGGAAGGTCTCTACGAGGCTCTCGAACATGGGGCCTGGATGGGGGGCGGGGAGCCTATCGGAGGAAGGGCGCCAGCGCTTCCAACCTTGGGTCAGCTTTCTGCTGATCGCGCAGGGTGGGGTTCGCGGGGCCTTCGCCCGAGAGCAGGGTTCTGGTTGCGAGCAACGTGGCGCGCCACTCGCCGGCGAGCTCCTCGATGCCGGACTGCGCACAGCGGGCGGCCGCTTCGTCGAGCAGCGCGAGCGCGCTGCGGCGGTCGCCCGCGCGCAGCAGGGCGGCGCACAGGCGCGGCACGTCGTAGAGGCGCTTCTCGCGGACCATGCGACCGCCGCCGTGCGATTCGGCTTCGGCGAGCAATCGGTCGGCGAGGATGGCGGGATCGGGATCGAGCAGGGGAGCGATGCCGGGCTCGTTGCGCACGGCCAGTTCGACGAGCCAGGCCATGTCGGCCAGCAGCGCCGCCTCCTTCGGCCCGCACGAGGCCCGGGCGTCCTCCATCACCGCGAGCGCCACCAGCAAGCGGTCCTTCGCGGCGATCGCACGCGCATCCGGGTCGAGCACGGTCGCGCCGCCGAGCAACGCGTAGCGGAATGCGAACACCGCGTGCCCATCGGCCCAGCCCGGCGTCGCGGCGAGCAGTCGTTGCGCGCATTGGTAGGCCTCGGCGGGATCCGAGCGCTCCGCTGCGTCGGCGAGGCTGCGCCACAAGAACGGCAGCGCCACCGGGCGAACGAGGTCGCGCGGCGCGCGCAGCGCGTGGTCCATGGAGCCGAACGCAATCGCGCCCGCGACCCATGCGCACAGCAGCGCGGCGAGCAGAATGCGCCTCACGGTTGCGCCGCCTTCTTCGTCAACATCGCAGCCAGCACGAACCCGGCAGTGACAAGGAGCGACGCGCTGATCGACGGCAGCAGGCCTTCGGTGGGGAGCCAGTGGCCGCGCGCGCACAACGTCAGCGCCGCGTCGGCGGGCCCCGCTTGTCCCGCGGTCTGCACGAGCAACGCCGTCAGCACGAGCGCTTGCTGCACCGGTAGCGCTGCGATTGCCCCGGTCGCCATCGCGAGCGCGAGCGCCGCGCACGCCGGCACGAGCATCACAAGCAGCGCCATGGCGCAACCGAGCAGCGAACTCTCGGTGTCGGGCGACACGACGACGGCAGCGTGTTGGTCGAACAGCAGCGGGATCGTTCCGCGGACCAAGCGCAGCTCGATGCGTTGGACCCTGCGACCATCGAGCGGAAGGACCACAAGTTGTCTTGTGCCGTCGAACGAGATCGGCTCGTTGGTGATGCGCGTGCCGTCCGCCGCGACATCTACGCGCGCTGGCGCGAGTTCGCCGTGCGGCAGCATCGCGATGGGGCGCAGCCTGAGTTCTTTGCATGCGGCGCCGACTTCGAACGAAAGCTGTGTTTGCGCATCGTCGAGGATCGGGCGGCCGATCGGTTGCGCGGCATGGTGCGCGCGCGGGGTCGGCACGAACGGCGCGGCGGCGATCGCGAGTGCGAGCATGCACAGCGCTGACGCGCAGAGCGATCCGAGCGCCGCATGGTGCAATCCGTGAAACGGACGACGCGTGGCGCGACGAACCCATTCACGCGCGTCGCCGTCTGTGGCAAACAGCGGCCAGAACGCGGTGGCTGCGAAGCAACTCGCCGCGATGGGCAAGAACGCCGCCGCGTGCAGCCATGGCCCGATCGAGTGGGTCGCGAAGGACGTTGCAACCACTGCAGCGCAGCTCAGCGCCGTCGCGGGCAGCGCCCACGCGAGGCAGCGAACGAACGCGGCGTGGAATGTGCGCATCGCCTCAATCCGCCTGCTTGTTGCGGCCCGCGAGCCTTCGGTAGAGCGCGTAGAGATGCAGCCGATCCGACTCGCAGCGCACGAGTTGTCCACCAGCGCGCTCGATCGCGGCTTTCGCAATCGCGACGCCTGCGTCGTCGAGGCCGCGGACGACGAGCGATCGATCGCCGCTGCCGAGCAACTCGTCGAGCGTGCCGCGCAATGCGGCCTTGCCGTCGTGCAGCACGAGCACGTGGCTGCACAGCAGTTCGACTTCTTGGAGATGGTGCGAAGCCATCACGATCGCCGCGCCGCGTTGCGCGCGTTCGCGCAGCGCATCCATGACGAGTTCGGAGCCCACGGGATCGAGGCCCGAGGTCGGTTCGTCGAGCAGCAACACTTCGGGATCTCCCATCAGCGACGCCGCGAGCAGCAGTCGTCGCTGCATGCCTGTGCTGTAGGTGCGCACCGCGCGCTTTCTGCTGTCCTGCAACTCGAACCGCTCGAGCCAAGCGTCGGCGCGCGCATCGGCTTCCGCATTGGCGAGCCCCAGTTGGCCGCCAAACCACTGCAAGACCTGGCGCCCGTTCAACGCGGCCAGCGGCGGCGGCCCCGCGGGTTGCCACGCGACGCGGCGCACCAGCGATGGATGGTCTGGCGACAGCGACAGCACGTTCGCTTCGCCAGTCGTCGGCGACTGGAGCCCGGCGAGCACGCGCAGCAACGTGGTCTTGCCGGACCCGTTGGGCCCGAGCACGCCGAGGATCGCGCCCTTCTCCAGCTCGAGGTCGAGCGGTTGGAGCGCTGCGACCGCAGGTCTGCGGAATCGACCCGGGAACGTGACGCTCAGTTGCCGGATCGAGATGGCGGACATCGCGCGCCGATGGTCCGCATTCGCGACGGTTGCCGTCAAGGGGCAAAGCGGAGCCGAACAGCGCATGCAGCGTGTCGCGCTTCGCCGTAGGCTGTTCTTCGTGACAGGCCAACTGCAGATCTCGGATGGACGCGTCGTCGCCGTGCGCGACGGCCTCACGATGGGTCGCGTCGCGGGTTGCGACATCGTGATCGATGACACCAAGGCCTCGCGGCGGCACGCGCGCATCGTCGTGCAGGACGGCGTGGTCGAAGTCGAAGACCTCGGCAGCAGCAACGGCACGATGCTGAACGGCAAGCCGGTGCAGCGCCGCGTCGTGCGCGATGGCGACGAGATCCAGATCGGAGAGACGCGAATCGTCTATCGCGCCATCGCTGCAGCTCCTTCCGCAGCAACGGACGACGATGTGGATTTGTTTGGCGGCGACGAGCCATCGGCCAGCGCTCCGCAGCAGTCGAAGCCGGAGGTCGATGGCGATGACCTCGACTTCGGCGCCGACGAACCGGTTGTGGCAAAGCCCGCCGCGAGCCCCGCGCCCGCTGCGCCAAAGAGCACGCCGCCGCCGCCGCGCGCGACGGTCGAGTTCGCCGACGAAGTCGTCGAGGTGCGCAAGGCTGCTCCCGCCGCGGCCTCGACGCGCGGCGCGGCGGCGGGATCCGGCGAGCCGGTCCTGTCGCAGAAGCAGCGCGTGCTGCAGTTCTCGCAGAACAAGTCGTCGGCGCCGCTCGGCGACGACATGTCGCAGATGAGCGGCGGCAAGCGCAACGCGATCCTCGTCTGCGTGCTGCTCGGTGCGCTCGCGCTCGCGTGGTTCTTGATGAACGCCGTGTCCTGAGATTGCGCGCGTCAGGCGTTCGCGCCATCGAGCGAGCGCCACACGGAGAGCATCGACTCGGCTGCGCGCAGCCACGACCACTGCTCTGCGCGCGCGCGTCTGCGCACACGCTCGCTCTCGCTGTCGTCCAATTTCTGGAACGCGCGCGCCCACGCCGCAGCGTCGTCGGGCGCAAGCAACGTCGCCGCATCGCCAACGACCTCGGGCAACGAAGCGCAGTTTGCGACGATCGTCGGGCGGCCCCATGCGAGGCCTTCGAGCGCAGCGAGGCCAAAGCCCTCGTAACGGCTCGGCACGACGACTGCGGCCGCGCTCGCGTAGAGGCGCGCGAGACTCTCGTCGTCGATGGCTCCGAGGAACTGCGCGCGTGCTGCCACTCCGAGTTGCGTGGCGAGGCGCTGCAGTGGCTCGCCACAGCCTGCGTCGCGGCCGGCGAACAGCACGTGGTGCGGAGCGTCCTTTGGCAGCAGCGCGAGCGCGCGCACGAGCACATCGAGGTTCTTGCGCGGCTCCAGATGGCCCACGTGCACGAGCCTGCCTGGAACGATGCGCGCATCGTCGTTGTGCGTTCGATCCGGCAGCGACACGCCGTTGTGCACGACGAACGTCGTTGCGTTGGTTGCGATCGCTCGAATGCGCGAAGCCGCGAACTCGCTCGGCGCGACGATCGCTGCTGCGCGCGCCGCGGCGCGGCGTAGCGCGAGTCGCGCGAGCCATCGCGGTCGTCCGCCAAAGCCGTCGGCATCGCGTATGTCGTGAATCGTCAGCGCGAGCGCGCACCGAACGCGAGGCGCTGGCAAGAACCCGTGGTCGCACACCGTGGCGCCGATCTCGCGCAGGGCGTGCGGCAGCTTGATCGCTTCCTCGAATGCGCGCCGCCACGACGGCCCTGCTGCGATTGCGACTTCGCGGAGTTCGATGCGCGGTGGCAACTGCGGCAGCACAGCGCCGCGTCGATGCAGCAGCGTGATCCGTTCGCCATCGCGCAGCAGCGGAGCGACATGACGCAACAACTCGACGAGGCGACGGTTGGCTCCAGAATGCGCGCCGAGCAGCCAGCCGGACACTGCTACGTGCATCACGAGGCGAGCTCCTCATGCAGCGAACGCCATGCGCGCGCGACGCGTTCTGGCGCGAAGCGCTGTGCGCGAATCGGCCCCTCCGTGGCGAGCCGATCGCGCAGGTCGTCGTCGCAGCATGCGCGAACGATCGCATCTGCGATCGAGCCGACATCGCGCGGATCGGCATAGACGGCGGTGTCCTGCGCGATCTCGCGATGCGGCGGGATGTCAGAGCATGCGATCGGGATGCCGTGCGCGAGCCCCTCGAGGACCGGCAGGCCGAAGCCTTCGTAGAGCGATGCGTGCACGAGCGCGCGGCAGCCAGCGAGCAGCGCGCGCTTGTGCGACTCTTCGACGTAGTTGTAGGGCAGGCCAGCGAAGCACGGCTCCGGCACGCGTGCATCGCGGCGCCGCGCCACGGCGATCGCCGCCTCGACGCGCGTGCGGTTCTTGCGCGGCCGATCGTCGCCGAGGATCAGCAGCGGGCCCATTCGTTCGCGCGGCGGCCGCGGCGGCGCAATAGGTGGCTCGGTCGCGTGCGGCACCACGATGCACTTCTCTGCGCGTGAGCACAGTCGCAGCAGCGCCGCATGCGTGTAGCGCGATGGCGCGATCACGCGCGCGGCCTTGCGCAATGACCAGCGCACGGCTTGTCGCGTTCGCCAAGGCCGTGACTCCATGCTCTCGGCTTGCAGCCAAGGCAGGTCGTGCACGGTGGCGATGCTTGGTTTGTGGCACAACATCGGCACGGCAGCCACTGGGCTGTGCAGCACGTCGGCGCGCAACTTGGCGACGAGACGCGGCAGCGCCCATTGGCGCCGCCATGCGCCGCGCGGCGCTTCGACGCATTGCAGTCCTTCGATGCGAGGGTCCTTTGCGTCGTGCGGCAGCGCGATCGCGCACTCTCCTGGCCACAACGCCGCGTAGGCGCGCAATCCGGTCAAGAACGACGTCGCGACGCCAAGCGCATCGCCGTCTTCGAGCGGCGCGCCATCGAACAGGACTCTCATTGCGCGGCCTCGCGATAGACGGCTGTGTGCGCGGACGCGCAATCGTCCCAGCGAAACGTCGCTGCGCGCGCGAGGCCGCCGCGCTGCAGCCGATCGCGCAGTTCGTGATCGGCGAGCGCGCGAAGGAGCGCATCGGCGAGCGCCGTTGCGTCTTGCGCATTGCATAGCAGCGCATTGCCGTCGGTCAGTTCGCGCATCGGTTCGCAGTCGTTGGCGACCACGGGCAAGCCCATCGCCATCGCTTCGAGCGGCGGGAATCCGAAACCTTCCCACGCCGATGGATATGCGAGCACGCTGGCTTCACGCATCCACGCGAACGTCGCGTCGTCGTCAGCGTCCTCTATCCAGCGCAACAGGCCCTCGGCTTGCGCGGCGAGCAGTTCTCTTTCGATCGCATCGCACTCCCATCCGCGGCGGCCGATCACGACGACGCGTGGGCGCTTTGTCGGCATGAGGCGCAGCGCCTTGATCAAGGCGAGGTGATTCTTGCGCGGTTCGATCGTGCCGATGCACACGATGAGATCGTCGCGGCGTTGCTCGTCGCGTGGCTTCACATGATCAGCGCCAAACGGGATGACGATCGGGTTTGGCGAGCCGTTCGCGAATCGCAGCAAGTCGCTCGCGGTCGCGCGCGACGGCGTGATCACGCGCTTGCTCTGCGCCACGCTTGCGATCGTGCGCTGTTGCAATCGCGCTGCGTCGCCTCCGTGCCACGAAGGGTCGCGGAAGAACGCGAGGTCGTGCACGGTGAGAACGCGCTGCGCCTTCGTGAGCGGCATCGGCACGTAGTCGGTCTC
>CAIYFF010000641.1 GCA_903925435.1 uncultured Planctomycetota bacterium
ATCCGTAGTGGCATCGACGCGCTGGCCGAGGCTTCGCCGCGATTCCCGGCGACGGGTCCCTTCGCTGCGATCCCTGCGTTGCTCGACGAGTTGCGCCGCCGTGAAGCATCCGGCATCAGCGGCACGCCGCTCGATGTCGCGAGCGAGTCTGCGCGTCGGCGCACGTTGGAATTGCTCGCTCCGAGCCTGATCCGCATTCGTGCGCTCGAGACGGACGGCGATTTCGCCGGCGCTCGTGTCGAGATCCAGAAGGCGGCGGCCAGCGTGCGCGATTCGGATCGCGAATACGCCACGCGCCTGGACCTTCGCATCGCAGACATCGATCGCGTGCTCGCGTGGCACGAAGAAGTCGGCAAGCTCGTCGCCGCTGCGCCGATCGAAGTTGCGCTCGTCGACCGCGGCACTGCGCGGATCGTGGGCGTCGCGGGCAGCCTGTTGCGCGTTGCGCTCGGCTCCGGCGAAGAGAACGTGTCGTGGTTTGCCGTGGATGCGGATTCGATCGCGCAGATCGAGGAGGCCGCCAAGCTGTCGCCCATGGCGGCGCTTGGCGCCGCGTCGCTGCTCTATCGCGCCGACGCGCGCAGGCTCGCGGAGCGTGCGCTCGCGCGCGCCTACCAGCAGGACAAGTCGTTGGCGCAGGAGATCTGGCGCACGCTCGCCCACGGTCGCGGCGAGCCGGTCGATCCGCGCGGCTACGAGTTGCGCGCCGATGGCTTCGTCTCGGTTGCCAACGCAGAAGCCGAGAAGCAGGCGCAGAAGGTGCTCACGCGCATCGACGCTGCGCTGCGCAGCAAAGACAAGAAGGTGCGCGAGTCGATCGTCACGGATGCATTGGCTCTCGGGCCGGCGGCAGCAGGCGCGGTGGCGAGCAGGTTCCAACGCTTGCTCGACAAGGAGATCGAAACGCTCGACAAGTCGCCGCTGCGCAAGCAGATCGACAAGCTCGACGCGCAGCGCACGCACCTCGACGCAGCGCGCGCGGCAGCGAAGGCGCTGATCTACGACGAGACGAAGTACTTCTATCCCTACAAGCCGCCGCAAGTCGAAGCGGACCGCTACGCCGAGTACGTGCGAGTGCAGGCCGAGGTCAACCGCCTCGTCGACGTCGTGCGCGCCGATTGGAACGACGAGCGCATCAAGGTGAAGGTCCCCGCGAACATCGCGGACTCGATCGAGCGGCTCGATTGGATCTCCACCGTGCTGCGCGACCTTGCCGAACTCGATCCGCTCGCGCTCGTCGGAGTCGAGTGGGCGCGCGCGCTGATCCCTGGCGAATCCGTCAGCATCCGCACCTACTGCAAGAACTTCGAAGAACGCGCGACGCGCGAACTCTGGCGCAAGATCGACGCCTACAACGACGTGCTGAGCGCGCAGATCCCGCGCGGCGACGCTTCCTTGCTGCGCATCACCAACGACTACCGCGCGATGTTCGGACATCGTCCGCTCGCGCTCGACCTCAAGGTGCTCGTCGCTGCGCGCGGCCACGCGCAAGAGATGTCGAAGCTCGGCTACTTCTCGCACTTCTCGCCGACACCGGGACGCAAGACGCCTTCGGATCGCATGCTGCTCGCGGGCTACACGCACGGCGCCGGCGAGAACATCGCGCTCACCGATGGCGCAGAGGGCGCGCACCTTGCGTGGTGCCAGTCTTCTGGCCATCACCGCAATCTGCTGAGCCCAAACCACACCGAAGCCGGCATGGCTGGCGACGGTCGCTATTGGGTGCAGAACTTCGGCAACGGCCAAGGTCACGAGAAGGCGATCGAGGACGCGGCAAAGCCGCGCTGAGTTGCTCTGCAATGAGCGCGCGCCTGTCGATGCCTGATGCGAGCGGCGCGGTCCGCGACGTGGCGCTGCCGGATGTCGACTGCGCACTCGCCGCTCGCGGAGACGGAGTCGAACTCGGCGGCACCGACATCGCAGATGCCGAAGTGCGCATCGTGCGGACGCGGAAAGGGCTGCGGCTCGAGCCGGTTCGCGCTGGCTCGCTGGTGTCGGTGTCTGGTCAGGACTTGTTCTGCAAGGACCTCGCGCACGGGGACTGGTTCTCGGTGGGCGGGCACAGGGTCTCGTTCGTCGCCGATGCGGCGGCGAGCAACGCGCGCGCGCAGGCCGTTCCGCATACGCGCCGCAGTTCTGCGTCTTCCGACGTCGAACGCGCAGAGGCGCCGCAGCGGGTCGCCAAGACGCCATCGCGCACTTCGCCCGTGCTCATCGGTTCGCTCGTGTCGCTCGCTCTGTTGTGTGCGTTCGTGCTCTTCCGGTTCCTCGATGCCGCAACGAGTGGCCGCGATCCCAAGGAACTGCTGACCTTCGCG
>CAIYFF010000642.1 GCA_903925435.1 uncultured Planctomycetota bacterium
CCGGTGTACGAGAAGAGGATTTGAGCGACTGCTGTCCGTCGCGTTGCGCCGCCCCATGAGTTGGAGGTGACCGGGAGCTCTTCCGTTGTCGGTTGCTTTGGGTGGCTGCGAGGGTGCTGCCCACGGATTGACTGCGCGACCCAGGAGGTGCCTTCGCACAGGGCAACCCGGGGGACGTGATCAGCTGCATCCGGCTGGCTTCGGTGGGTGCGAGGCTGGCGAAGTTGTGCCAGATGCGCTGGATATCGCCGCAACGCTCGAGCGCGTGCCAGCAGGAGATCGCCGCCTTCGGCCCGAGCAATTCGAGCACGTTGGCGAACACGGAGCGGAAGAACCCGTCGGCGTCATCGATGTCGATCTCGCGGTACTTGTCGGTCCAGTCCTTGCCCGAGTCGTTCGGCCGCTCGCCTGTGTAATCGACGAGGTGGGGCGGGTCGGTCGCGACGAGTGCGGCTGCCTTGCCCGCCATCACGCGGTGCACGTCGGTGAGCTTCGTGCTGTCGCCGCAGAGCAGGCGGTGGTTGCCGAGGACCCAGAGGTCGCCGGGCTTCGCGACCGCGACGACAGGCGGCGGCTCGGCACCGGGGTCGTCGAGGTCGGCGCTCTCCTCGGCGGCGAGGCCCGCGATCAGCCGCTCGATCTCCTCGTCGTCGAAGCCCACGCCGTCGAGCGAGTCTTCGTCGCGTAGCTGTTCGAGCAGGCGAGCCAGCGCGGAGTCATCCCACTGGGAGAACTCGTGCGTCTTGTTGTCGGCGACCGCGTAGGCGACGGCGTCGATGTCCGAGCCGTCGAACCACCACACGGGGACCTCCATCTGCCCGAGCTGCTGCGCGGCCTTGAGGCGCGTGTTGCCGGCGATCACTTCCCCGGTGCGGCGTGCGACGACGGGCTGCTGCCAGCCGAAGCGGCGCAGGCTCGCGGCGACGTGGGGGACAGAGGCGTCGTTCTGGCGCGGGTTGGACGGGGAGCAGAAGAGGCGGGAGGTTGGGACGAGCTCGACCGGCGGCGCGAATGGCTGCGGCATCGGAACTCCAGGCGGAAGCGGAAGGTGGGGAGCCGCTTGGAGTTCGGGGCGTGGAGCGGGGCTCGGGACGCGTGCAGTATAGCAGATAGGTCTTGCGGCGGTGTGCCCGCGGCCCCTGCAAGGGCGCGGTTCGGAGGTCGCTGGTGGCTACCGTCCCCGGAGTTGCCCAGGCGGGTGTTGCTGCATACCGTCCGGTTGTGCATGTGGATGGTCTGTCGGCTAAGCGGGAAAGCCGCCCGGGTTGGGGGGCGGTTGACGCGCTCGTGGCAAGTACGCTAGAGTGAATGTGTTGGCTGCTGTTCATGCAGCCGATCGCCATTAACCATAGGAGTGCGATCATGCGACATTTCGGTGCATCTCTCGCCTCGATAGCGGTTGCCCTCTGCTTGGCAGCAGTTGCGAGGCCCATGCTTGAAGAAACCTGCCCATGCGGCGTCCTTCCAAATCCAATCATAATCCAAGCGGGGCACCCAGTCTTGAATCCTTGCACGGTGCAGTTGGATATTGCTTGTGAGAAGGGGAAGTGTACGCCGGAATCCTCCACCGCCTGCACTTACAGTGTTGCCTCCTGCGCCGAAACGGGAGATTGCTGCAAAGTCATTGGGATAACTGATGGGATCAACTTTACTTGGATCCACTGTAGCGATGTTGCTGGTAGTCCCGGAGCAAATTTGGGTGGTGCGGCTGTTGGTTGCGGGGGGACCATGTTTGTTTGGTTTTTGGCGGTTACTTCGCAGTATTGCGATGAGAACGCGCTGGACGAGCCATTTCCTGGGCAGGCGCTTGCGCAGTTGACGTGCGGCTACTGTCAATAGGATCTAGGTGCATTGATGGAGCGGTAATGTCATGAAGCAATTGCTGCTGTTTTCGATGATTGCATATGCTGGATCGTGTGGGCAATGTGATGCTCCTGTGCCGCAGTCGGAGGCGGGTACGAGAATCACCATGATGGATGCTCAAGCGGCGTGGACCTGCTGCGAGGGTCGCGTAATTAATGATGCCGAGCGGAAGGAATTGTCAAAGAGGCTGTCAGACGAGGTAAAGATCTTGGATGGCTGGACGCGTGCACCATCAGATGCGATCTCGCAGATTTCTGAGCCTCTCCAAGGGGCCGCAAGCTTGGTCAAGGGGACCCTCTGCGAAGTCGCAAGAGCCAAGGTTAGGGCTCTGGGTAGCAACCGGGTCCGGGTGTGGCCACATCGTGAGCCACCGCCTTTCTGTAGCTTGGTCGACTCCGCTAGCGGGCGCCCACTGGAGTTTGGGGTGGCAACCACATGCTATGCGGGTGTCTGTTACATGTTTAGGATCGAGCGATCAGAGGAGCCGCTAGCATTGGAAATCATGGAAGAGATTTACGAGAGTATCCGCGGGTCTTCGCGGACGAGGGCTGGCAAGTAATGAATATGCGTGGACGGATGCTTGTGTCGAAGTCGAACACGAGGAAGCCCTATAACGTGGGTCTCGGCACTTGCCTCATAGTATGCCTAGTATTGGCCTTCGCAGTAGGGTGCAGCATCTGGGGATGTGGTTTCGGAGATCCAGGGACGGACTCAAAGCAGTCTGAGGACGTCTCAGCGATCCACGTCGCTCCGGCCGGGGAAGCAGCGGACCCTGTCGATTACCTGCCGGAATCGCAGCCAGTGTCGCCTGGAGTTGTGCTTCAAGTCGGCTTGCAGGATGCGGAGTCTGGGCTGGGCTTGGTTGAGGGTAGGATCGGCTACAGCTGGAGCCTTCCGGGCGGATCTTGGTCTAGGCGCGAAGTTCTTGAGATTGCTGGGTATGCAGCGAGACTAGTGGTTCCTTCCGATACTCTCGGGGTGACGCTGGAAGCGTCAGCAAAAGGCTATGCTACCAGCGTTGTCACTCTCAAGTCAAGAAATTGGGTGGCTCCAGTTATCCCGATGTTTAAGCGAGCAGTTGCGCGCATTGAATTGGTTGACTCTCTCCGGGGGAAGCCCTTGCCAAGCCTTCAGGTAGACATTGAACCTGTAGACGATCCCGTTCCGGCGGATGGGCCTCGCGTGATGCGATGGACGTGTTCAGAGCAAACCGGATCTGCTGGATTGGTTGAATGTGCATTGGCGGTTGGTGACTATGTGATTAAAGTGGAGGGGGAAGGCGGTGTCCCGCAATTGATTCAACGAGTCAGCATTCGTTCTGGCTCGCGCAATGAGTTCCGGTTTGTTCTTGAGAAATGGCTCCCGTTTGTAAGTGGTCGGGTTATCGAATCATCATCCGGGAACCCGGTGCTTGGTGCGGTCGTCATGTTCGCTGGCAAGGCGATCGCAGTTGATGCCGATGGTGGATTCGAACTAGAGCTGAGTCCGCGACAATTTGCACTCATTCCACATATGCAGGTCCGAGCCGTGCCTCCTGCGTCCAGATCTGATTTGTCTGAAGGGAGTGCGCTATGTCGGTGGCACGATGAGACTCTGACGATTGCACTGCCGCCGAGGAGGCTGGAAGTAGAAGTGGTGGGGTTTGAGCCGCGGAATGGCCATGTGAAGGTCGAGGGACATGATAGTCGGCGGGTCCCGGCTGCTAATCCGGAATGGGTGCCGCTGGAGGGGTGTGGTATGATGAGATTCAGATTGCCGGGCTTTGCCGAGAGCTCTCGTGGTTGTCTGCTGCGGCTTTCGATCGACGGGGACAGTCCGTGCTTTGTCAGGACTGCCGGTTTGCCATTCCGTGATGAGGCGGATTGTCGCGTAATCGAGTGGCGATTGAACTCGGCTATGAGTAGTCAAGTGACTGTCACTTCTGCCAAGTCCGGTTTGCCCGTCGAGGCCGCGACTGTCGAGGTGCTGTCGCTTACCATGGGGGGGATTGAGGCGGCTAGAACGGCCCGGGCAGCCGCTGACTTTGATGCTGCCAAGGCGTCCCCCTTAACGTCAAACTTTGCGCACTTGCTCAAGAGCGCGCAGACAGATTCTCGGGGGCGTGCGCTTGTTAGTGTCGCGGTGCGCGCCGAGTGCTTCATTCGTGTCTCGCATCCAGACTATGAAGCGCAAATCCTGCCGTTGCATGACGGCGACGTGGAGGTGGCCGTGCGTCTCGGTGATCGGTTGACTGGATGTGTTTCTGGGGTAGTCAGAGGGCTAGATGCAGGTGTGATCGTGCTTTCTCCATTGGTGAGTGATGTCGCATTTGGGGCCCCAGCGTCGGTGCTGAACGCCAAGATTGTCAATGGAGCCTTCGCAATAGGGAAATGTGCAGTAGGGCGATATCGAGCCTTTGCTACCCTGACGCCGGGCGGCGCGCCTCAGTCTCCCCTGATTTACAGAAAGTTGGGTGATGTGGATGTGCAGCAATGTCCTTCTGAGCCTCTTGAGCTAAACTATTCAAGTCGACGCGGGGCTTTGGTGCGAGTTGAGGGTGATGGCGTCAGGGTTGGCGACGATATTATTTGTATTGGAGAGCAAGCAGGTGTGGCGGTGAGTGCTGTGGTGCCAGCGGGTGGGGTGATTGAGGTTGAGTTGCCAGAGGGCTGCTACTCAATCATAAGGCGTAGGGCATTTCGAAGCAGATTTCAACTTGTGGAAGCTGACGAGCGCATATGCGTCGATGGGGGCGCACAGCAAATGAGGGCCCATCCCAAATTTAGTGAGCGGAGCGGTCGCGTGCGTCTGTTGATCCGTGGGAAGCCCGTTGGAGTTGTGTCGCTCGATCTCGCTGGGGTGGGCGCTCTCGGAGGGAGCATTTTCGCAACGAGTACTGAAGGCTGGCTGGACTTGCCAGTTCTCCCCTCGAAAAGTTTTGTGCTTCTGCCGAGTCGAGGAGTAGATCATGCGTCCGTCGATTTGAGCGCATGTCGCTGGCATATTGATATTGGCTCTCTTGGCGGTGATATTGAGGCGACCATTCAGTGAAGATTAACTGTCGCGTGAAGCACACGTCACCGGAGGACGCCCCCGGCCCAGCGGTTGCTACCTCGCCTTAGCGAAGTGATCGCGGAGCCGACAGGATGTCCTCATGGTGGTCGGCGGCGTCCTGCGCGAAGTGTTGCTTCCATCCGTGCGGCGTGAGCTTGGTCACGTCGGTCTCGGTCCCGATCCGCATGAGTACGTCGTAAGCGCCCGGTAGACCCATCTGGGAACCGACCCCGCCGCCGCCACCATCGGCGGGCGTGACGAAGACGACCAATTGAACGAAGCCGCTTCGCGGCAGCTACTCCACCGCAGTTCGAGTCTTCGTGCCCGTCACGGGTAACCGTCGCGTGAAGCACATCTGGCTGCTCCCGCGACCGCCGGCATCTTGCGGGCATCATGCGACGCAAGGAGATGGCTGCACTGTTTGCGCGGCGTGAGCAAGACGATCGCCACAGTCCCGTCGAATCTCCATCGCCCACGCCACGACAGTCCGCGTCCTTCCCATCTGCGGCATCAGCTCCGCGCAGGTGAACACGGCGAAGACCCCGTCGCTGGCCGTCGCGATCACGATCTGACGCCACCCGAGACGGCGCTGGGTGGGCGGGACCGACCTTCCGCCCGGCCCCTCGTCGAACCCGCAGTGGGAGTGTCCACCCTCCCGAATTCCCCACGCCCGCAGACCGGTAAACCTCTGAGGTAAGCGCACGTCCTTCCCAACCCTGGCTCCAACCGGGGAAGGAAGCGACCGATGACCGCAGAGCATGAGTCCGACCGTGTCCCGTCCCCTGCCCAGTATCCGCAGCCGCCGTCGATGCCGCGGCTGTTTGCCGACGCCGACGACGCCGACTTCCCCGAGGACGTCCAGTCCTCCGCCGCCGCTCCACCCGAAGATGCCGACGAAGCGACGGCTGCCGATCTCGAAGCCGCCGCCAACGCCTACCTGGCCAACCTGGAGCACGGCCGCGATCGTGCACCCGATCGGCGAACTCGGGGCACGAGGCGCGCCGAAGTGAGCTCGCTGCTTGACGGCGACCTCGGCGTGCGCGGTGCCTCGCCAGCGTCGCGGAGCGAGCTGACGGACCTCCTCCTGCGCTACCGGGAAGAGCAAGCCGCGCAGCGCTCGCGGCGGCACGTGGAGGCGGTGGGCAAGCCGCGCTTCACCTCCGAGCAGCGGCTCCTGGTGCTGGACAGCTGGCTGCGGAGCAAGCTCCCGGCGGGCGACTTCGCGCCGTGGGTCGGGCTGTCGCTGCACACGCTGCGGGCGTGGAAGCAGCGCTTCCTGGAGCACGGGCCTGCGGGGCTCGACGACAAGCCGTGTGGTCGACCGACGGGGAGCCAGCTCTCGGAAGCGACCAAGCGGGCGATCCTGCTGATGAAGGAGCAGCACCCGGACTGGGGCCAGGACCGGATCGCGGCCGTGCTGCTGCGGTCGCAGGGCTTCTCGGCGAGCGCGTCGGCGATCGGCCGCGCGCTGGAGGAGGCGGGCTACGTGTCGGCCCCGGACGCATCGAAGCCGCACGGGCGGGAGCCGCAGCGATTCGAACGGAGCCGAGCGAACCAACTCTGGCAGACGGACCTCTTCACTTTCGTGTTGAAGCGCGAGAACCGCCGCGTGCACATGGTGGCCTTCCTGGACGACCACAGTCGCTTCGTGGTGGGCTACGGGATCCACGCCTCGGCGTCGGGTGCGCTGGTGCGCGAGTCGCTGCTCGCGGCGATTGCGAACTTCGGGCTGCCGCAGGAGGTCCTGACCGACAATGGCCCGCAGTACGTGACGTGGCGCGGCAAGAGCGAGTTTGCGCGGACGCTGGAGCAACGCGGGATCGCGCAGATCGTCGCGACGCCGCGGCACCCGGAGACGTTGGGCAAGGTGGAGCGCTTCTGGGGCACCTTGTGGCGGGAGTGCGTGGAGACGGCGGTCTTCCGCGGTATCGACGACGCGCGTCGGCGGATCGGGCTGTTCATCGACCACTACAACTTCCAGCGGCCGCACAGCGGCATCGATGGCTTGGTGCCGGCGGACCGGTACTTCGCGGCGGCGCCGCAGGTGCTGCAGACGCTGAAGGAGCGGGTGGCGAAGAACGCGGTGGAGCTGGCGCGCGACGGCGCGCCGCGGAAGCCCTTCTACCTGACGGGCCGGATCGGCGATCAGCACATCTCGCTGCACGCCGAGGGCGAGAAGGTGGTGCTGACGAAGTGGGACAGCCGCGAGGAGGTGGATCTCGGCGCCACGGGTCCGCGGTGCGACGAGGTCGCGGCGGGACCGCTGCCGTCGCCGGTGTCGGCGATGGGCCATCCGAGCGATCACGCGGCGACCGCGGATCGGCAGGAGCCGGGTCCGGGCGAGTCGCCGCTGGACGAGATGCTGCCGCGGCTCTTGGGTGAGGAGGGTGCATCGTGACGTCGCCGAAGCGAAGTCATCCGATGGGAGCCAAGGCGGTGCGCGGCAGTGAAGCCGCGCGCCGCCAGGCGGCGCTGCTGCTGGAGGCGTGGAGCGGAGTGCGCAGCACGCAGTCGGCGAGCGAGGCGATGGGCGTGGCGCTGACGCGCTTCTATCAGTTGGAGGCGCGGGCGCTGCAGCTGATCGTGTCGGCGATGGAGCCGAGGCCGCGCGGAAGGCAGCGGACGCCGGAGAGCGAACTCGGCAAGCTGCGGCGGGAGAAGCAGCGGCTCGTGCGCGATGCCGAGCGGTACCAGTCGCTGTACCGGACGGTGCAGCGATCGCTGGGGCTGTCCATTGCCAAGGCCACCGAGTCGCAGAAGAATCCGGCCCCGGGCGGCAAGCAGAAGCGCGGACCGCGCCAGAGGGCGCGCGGTCAGGCGGTGGCTGCGGTGCTGCTCGGCGGCGCTCCGCCGACGGGAGCGCGGGAGACGAGCAATGGCACGACCGAACAAGGGCCTGGGTCACGTCGACGCGCTGACGGGCGACCCGGAGTACAAGTGGCGGCTGCAGGTGATCTTGGCGACGCTGACGGGTGAGATGGCGGTGGACGAGGCCTGCGACGATTTGGAGCTCGGCGAGACGCAGTTCGGCACCTTGCGCAAGCGGGTGCTGCAGGGGGCGCTGGATGCGTTCTCGCCGAGGGCTGTGGGCCGGCCGCGCAAGGAGGCCGAGGTCTCGGTCGTGGAGTTGGCGGCGCTGCGGGCCGAGAACGCCGAGTTGGAGCGGCAGATGGCCGAGATGCGAGCGCGCGTCGAGGTCGCGCTCCTGCCGTTTCTCGGCGGCGAGCGCGGAGGCAAGCGCCGCAAGAAGGCCCCGCCTGCTCCGTATGGCCTTGTCCGTGGTGCCGCGGTGCCGACGCCGCGGTCGGCGGCCGAGAGTCCTCACCGCGGTCCAGCGGCTGCAGATCACGCAGGCCCTGCAGCAGGACCCGCGGTGGGGCGTGGCGCGTCTGCGGCAGCGCTTCCCGGAGCTGCCGCGGAACACGACCGCGATCTTCGTCCGCGCCTACAAGGCCGCGCGGGCGCGCAATCCGCGCCGGCCGCGGTGTCGGCTGGTCCGGCACGTCGAAGGTGCCGTGTGGGCGATCGACGGAACCTGGATGGCGGGACCGGTCGACGGCAAGAGTCGCCGCGCGCTGGTCGTCGTCGAGCTGAAGCGGCGGCAGGTGATGGCGCTCGCATCGGTGCGCGGGGAGCGCGTGGCGGACGTGCTCGCACTGCTGCGCCACCTCTTCGCGCGGCATGGCCCGCCGCTCGTGCTGAAGCTCGACAACGGCTCGGCCTTCATTGCGGAGGCGCTGCGGAGCTTCTGTCAGGAGCACGGCATCGTGCTGATGCACTCGCCGGTGCGCCTGCGGGGCTGGAACGGCACCTGCGAGGTCTCGGGCCGGTGGGCGAAGGCGAGGGCCGCTGCGGCGGCTGTGGCGCGCGGCAACACCACGCTGTCGCAGTGCGACCTCGACGCCGCGGTCACGGTGAAGGATAGTCTCGCCCCGGTCGACGAGGACCTGCGGGACCGCTTCGGCGTGGCCTTCGCGAGGGAGCGACTGCTGCGCGCCGCCGAGCTGGGGCTTGCCTTCGCGCAGCGCCTGGAGGATCATGTGCGCCGCTCGCTGGAACGCGTGGCCGCCCGGCGAGCGCTCCAGAAGTGCCACATCCTGACGATCGAAGGCCGTGAGTTGTCTCAGTGGTTACCTGTCTCGAGCGCGTAATCGGAGGGCATGGTGTACACTCGACTCATCAAGTGGCTGACCGATCTCGGGTTCGCCGGTCGAAGTGCGGAGGCATGAGGTGCCGTAGAGCTTCCTAGAAGTGTTACCCATGTTCCCGGTTGCACCGAACACCGCCTGCGCGAGGACCCCACCCGGAGAGCATCGTTCAGGGCTCGACAGAAGCGGATGAAGGACAGGTAGCCATGTGATCCATGTGGCAAGTTTCCATCCCCAGGGATTTGCCATCTCCAGGGATGGACATGCGGTACCGAACTGCTAGCATTCCCGCTTCTCTCCCCACACCACTTGTTCTCGTGACAGGAGGACTGCGTGAAGGTTTACTTCGTCTTTTGCGTTGTTGTTTTGGCTGCAAGTGCCCGGGTCCTTTTTGTGGGACCCACATCCGAATGGTCGTCCATCGAGGTGGGCCAAGGCCCCTGCGCCATGCTCCCCTACGGCCAAAAAGAAGGGTGCAAGTGTGTTCCCGATCCTTCACCGGCTGCAAACTGCAAGCACTGCTTCTCCGTGCCTGGCGACGTGGGGTATGCCTGTGACCAATCATACCCGCTAAATGTGTGCGTTGAGGGAAAACCTTCCTCAGTCTGTGAGTCGAGAGCCACGCTCAGTTCTGAATGCGGCAATCAATGGAAGTTTGTGGACGAGTGGTGCCTCATTGTCCATTCCTATTATGGGCCATGCGTCGACCTGAATACCTGCGATATTTCCTTATAGGCCTGCTCGGTGCCCCAATGCCAATAGCCTCCAGACGAATTCTGTGCCTGCTCGCACTCGCATCCTCATTAGTCGGGCTATACACATGGTTTTCGGCTGATGCATGCCCTGCGGAGCTAGCCCAAGGCCCGCCAGAAGGCGTTCCTGCCATACCGATTGGAGCGCCTCTTCTTGTTGCTAATAGGGATGGGGATCGGGAAGAAGCCAGGCGGATGTCTGGAGATGTCGATCAAACCTCTTGCATCATTACCGGACTGGTCCGGCAGCTTAATGCCAGACCGCTTGCTGGCGTTAACGTATCTTTGTGGAACGAGGTAGACGGAGGCCGCCAGTCACCACAGAGTTCGGTAACTGGTGCGGATGGGACCTTTAGCTTCTCTGTTCAATGGAACAACGTTTATCGAATAGAGGCGTGCTCTGCTGAGTTTGGAACCGTGATAGCGGGGCCGATTCTAGGACCGCAGCATGCGCTTCTGCAATTCGATGCGCCAAGCTCCATCGACCTGCGGGTTGCCGCCGAAACGCCGGTACTACAGGACCATAGAGTTGTTGTGCGGTTGTGGAGGAGCGAAGCAGATTCTCCTACATTCACGCGCAGTATCACCCAGCCAGCTCGCATTCTGATGGAGCCGATCCAGCCTGGCTCATGGGTGCTCAGCATAGAGCCCGCCGGGGGCGAAGCGCCGCCGTGAGGAGAATGTCCGGTTCAATGCGGCAGCAGCGACTGTCGCTGCGGCGGTGCCTGGAGTGACCAAGGGGCAGCGCCGTGTCCTTGCGGTGGACCTCATGAAAGA
>CAIYFF010000643.1 GCA_903925435.1 uncultured Planctomycetota bacterium
CCGTGCACCAGATGGAGGCGCACGACCGGTTGATAGACGTCGTTGAGTTGCGCGATCGCGTTCTCGACCTCGCGCTGCGTCTCCCATTCGCTTGCGGCTACCGACGGGTCCTCGCACGGTTCGAGGCGAAGACATTCCGCATCGAGTCTCTTCGCGCGGCGCCGATGCACGAGGCTCGCCTGGTTTTTCAGGATGCCCGCGAGCCAGGGCAGCACGTCGCGCGACGGATCGAACGTGCGCGACTCGATCGCGCACAGGAACGTCGTTTGCACGAGATCGTCCGCAGTGGCGGGATCGCCGACGAGGTGCATCGCGGTGCGCCGCAAGTCTGCTGCGGCGATGTCGAACAGTTCTGCGATCGCGGAAGGGTCGCGACGTTCGCAGAAGCGGCGGTAGGCGGCGTTGGCGGATTGTGCGGAGTGCGAAGGGTTCATGGTGGAGGGTCGACGAGAGGTTGCCGTCCTTTTGCGTGGGGTCCGCGCGCTGCTACACGGTTGCTCGGATTTTCCTGAAGGAGCAGGTGGGAGCTGCGTGGAGAGGCTTTGGCCGATCCGCGGTCTCCATGTGGGGCCAGAGCCGTCGGGCGGCGGCGACCAAGATGTGCGTGTCGATGCAAGTTCTTTCGTAGCAATTGATTCCGCGATGCCTGCACGTTGGATGCGCACCCGTCGTCGCGGTCCCAGTGTGGGCGTTCTGCTCGACAGTCCGCGAAAATCTCGCAACCTCACCGTGGGTTGGCGACCCCCTCGCGGCAATGGGTGTCATCATGGATCTCGACCTGCTCATCCAACGCTTTCGCGGGCCGCTGGTCGGCCTGTTGGCGAGCTGGGGCAACGATCGGCAGCGAGCTGTCGAACTGGCGCAGGACACGTTTGCGGAGGCATGGACATGCCGCGCGAACTTCCGCGGCTCGTTCGAGGACCTCGCGTCGGTCGGCTCCTGGCTTCGCGGCATTGCGCGCAACCTCCATCGCCGAGCACGGCGATCGAGCAAAGGCTCATTGCACCTCACGCGACTCCCCTCGCTCGAAGATGTGCCGTCTCAGCATCTGGCGAGCGCGAAGCTCGCGCCAGAGACCGAGGCACATGTCGAACTGGAGCGCGCGATGCAGCGACTCAAGCCAGAATGGCGCGAGGTGCTGACGATGCGCTATGTCGGAGGAAGTGGACTGGCGGAGATTGCGGCAGTCATGGAGATATCGGTGCGAGCGGTCGAAGGGTTGCTGCACCGAGCGAGAAAGGAGCTGCAGTCGGTTCTTCCCGTCGCCGCGCGGCCTGCGTGCGGTGACTACGCAACTGGACACAAGGAGATTGCCCGATGAACTCGTTCCCGGAACTTCTGGATGCGACGGCCGAAGAGCGCGCCGACGCGCAATGGACGCGAGAACTGCTCGACGCGATGGAGCCAGTGCGTCCGGATGCGGAAGCATTCGCTGAAGGCGTGCGTGCGCGCATCGACGGCGCGAGCAAGAGCGAGCACGAGCAACTGTCGCCGTGGATTCGTGCGGCCGCGTCGCTGCTTCCACCGATGGCGCTTCCCAAGTCGTTGCCTGCTGCTCTCGGGGCAACTGCTGCAACCAAGGCATCCGCCAAGATCCTGCCGACCCTCGTGCTGTGGCCGGTCGCCACGTTGGTCGCAGTCGTGCTGACGCTTCTCGTGGTCTTGCGCGCAGCGTTTGCCGGGCAGAGCAATGTCGCCCAAAGACAGGACGCGAGGCTTGCGCGCGAGGAGATGCTGTCCTGGTGGGGCGGCCACATGCGGATCCAGTTGGCAGGCGTTGCGGTGCTTGCCGCAGCACTCGCGCTGTCGCCGATGTTCGCGTTCACCCTGACCACACTCGGGATCTCGATCGGGCTGGTGGCCTTGTGCTCACGTCTCACCAAGGCGGGGCTCGCGACGCGAAACGAGATCGCTCGCGCGGCTCGCGGCGCAATGATCTTCCTTGGTTCGTCGTTCGGCGCCTTGCCGCTGATGCAGTCGGACTCGCTGGTTACGCACTGGACCGGATGGACCGAGTTCCCGGCGCAGCAGGGACTCATGTGTGTCATCCCGCTGCTGCTCGCGGGCGCATGGTTCTGCCATACCCGCATCCAAGAGCGCGTGCCGATGGACAAGTTCTTCGTCCCGATCTTCGCGTTGTCGCTGATCCCGCTGGGAATCGCTGTTTCCTTCCAATCTCGCTCCAAGCCGCTGGAGTCCTTCGAAGGCGTCGATGCGGTCGTGATGCAGGAGCGCTTTTCGCCGCGTGGAGACCAAGTCGCGCTGCTGGATGCGATCGCGCGGCATGCGGGCCTTGCTGGCATCGGTAGAGAGGCGCTGCAGTCGTGGTCGGCCCGCATGGGCACGCAACTCGTCGACTCCGACTACTTCGCTTTCGACGCGCTCGGTCTTGTCGAAGAAGCGCAGCGGAAGGCGTGGATCGCGGAGTTGCCGCGCTTCCAGGAGGACCTCGAGGTCTTGGCGCAGAAGCCCGAACTCGCAAAGTCGCTTTCGTTCGTCAGTCGACTGATGCTCGAGGCCGATGCCCTTCGCGCCGACACAGCGCGCCGTGATGCGTATGCAGCGCTCGTAGTCCGTGCGCATTCGGAACCGGGGCAATACGACAGCCTCGTGACGCTCTGGTGGGCGGTGCATGCGCTCGAAGTGTGCGGTGCCGACATCTCGGGCCTGAGGCCGCGTGTGGAGGAACTGCTCATGTCGTGCGCGAACGTGGACGAGCGCGGCGCGAATGTCGGGTTCTTCACCTTCCGCAAGAACATGCAGGCTGCCACTGTCTACCCGGGCTACTCGGCCCCGGAAGCTGCGGCAGCCGCCGTGCTCCTGATGTCGCGGTTCGGCGTTCCTTCTGCAATCGATCCAGCCGGTGTCGAACGCGCGCTGGTGCGCAGCGTCCACACCAGCGGCGAGGTGAATGCGGTCAGTGCCTACATGGCCTTCGCAACCCAGCGCGCCGTCCGCGGTCTGCCAGGCTACGCGGCAGAGGAGCGGGGCGTCTTGCGCCTCGCGGCCGAGTGGCAGGCGGCGTTCTCGGCCCTCGTGCTCGTGTTCGGCGCCGTGGTCTTGACGCTGCGCGCCAAGCCAGCCTGAACTGGTGATCCCGCGCGGCTCCGCGGAAGGTGGTGCCGCGCGCCCCTTGGTTGCGCGAAGTCGCGCGAGAGTGGACGCTTCCCCGCCGCGCCTTGATTCGAGGCGCCATCGTGTGAGGTTCGTCATGAACGTGCTCGTCCGTTCCGCAATCGTGTTGCTCTCGCTCGGCATGCTGCTGCCGGCGCAGAACAAGTCCCAGGAGCAGCTGGTGGAGCTTCGCAAGGAGAAGCTCGCCAAGGAGGTCTTCAAGAAGGCTCCTTGGGTCGTCGACTACGACGCGGCGCGCAAGCAGGCGAAGGAGAGCGGCAAGCCG
>CAIYFF010000644.1 GCA_903925435.1 uncultured Planctomycetota bacterium
GCAAGGCAGCAGCGCGCACAGCAGGATCAAGGCGAGCGTCGCAGGCAACCATCCGACGCTCGAGGCGAACCGGACGAGGTCGGAGTCGAACAGGCCCGGGCTGCCATCGAGCGCGCGCGCGCGAAGCGAACTTGCGCTCTCACTGCGAAGCAACACCGCGACACCGACCACGTA
Source organism: uncultured Planctomycetota bacterium (assembly GCA_903925435.1). Taxonomy (GTDB): domain Bacteria; phylum Planctomycetota; class UBA1135; order UBA1135; family UBA2386; genus SXPK01. The sequence continues at coordinate 175 of CAIYFF010000644.1, forward strand.
GCACACGAGGCACGCCGCGTGGATCAGCAACTGCCGACGCAACTCCAGCAACTTCTGGTCGAGGCGCTGCACTGCAGTCAGCCGACGGAATCCAAGCAACGCCGCGACGAAGCTCATGGAAACACAACTGAAGACGAACGTGTCTTGCATGGGTGCGAGGATACGAAACCGAGGATCGCACACGACCGGAACAACTGCCGACCGCGCGCGAGGCAAGCCGGAAGCCGGCGGCGCAGGCGATGGACGAGACGGAGCGCAGTCTATTCCGACTGGGCGGCACCAGGCCACCAGCAACTGATTCCGCAGCGATCCTCGGCGACCGCGCAGCGTGGTGTTTCACCTTCGTCTGCTGCGAGGCACAGCGCGCCATACGCGCGCCGCGAAGTCGAAGCCATGGGTCGTGGCGATCACACGCAGCGATGTAAGGAACGGCCTCGCCGCAACGCTGGTGTCGTGCTGTCCGACACTGGGACAAGAACGATCAACGGCGCAGACCGGCTTTGCGCCGCGAATCCACGAGCCCTCGACGCAGCAACGCGTGGGAGCGGCCAGTTTGGTCATCCCGCAGCTCGAACTCCCAATCGAAGAACTCAGCTTCGGCAGGGTCGTCCACCACAGCTTCGCGGTTGCCGCGGCGCGCGTCGTTGGCGATCTGAGACGCCAGAGCCAAACTCCTTGGGGCCTCAGACTCGAAGCCACTTTCGGAGAACGCCGCCTCTGAAGCGCCATGGGCAGGCGTCTCGGCGACGATCAGCCCCAGTTCTTCCGGAGGCGCTGGCGGCTCGCTCGCCGCGAAGCGGATGGACAGGCCCGCTGCTAGCACGGCAATCCCGCACCACACGCGCACAGCCCTAAACTTCGCACTTTGGTTGTTACGCAAGGCCATGGCGAATCCGCTCGGTCGCACGGCCGCGGCGCGCAAGGCGCCACGGCCGATCGAATCAGACAATCACAGACGCAACGGGACGACGTCGATGCGTTCGCTCGTGCCCACCACCGCGAAGATCGGCAGGCCCGTGTCCGGGTCTTCGCCGACGTTGGCGCGCGCCTCCATCTGGATGTGGGTCACTGCGGCGAGATTGACGCCGGGAACCGCGCGCAGGCGCACGCTGTACGTCGCACCCGGCGCATCGATGTTTGGCAACAACGCGATCGGGAACTCGTTGCGCACTTCCGTGCCGTCAGGGCCCGGCGAGTAGAGCACCGCGAAGAACTGGTCGACGTCCTCAGGCTTGTCCACCGCGCCGCGCCACCGAGCCTCCTGGCGCCCAACGAGGACACGGAACTGGATGCGATCGGCAGTCACGACGATTGGCGCCTGTCGATCAACCATCTCCGTCAGCACTTCATGAACGAACATGACGTGGTCCCCGACGAGGTGGCCGATCGTGTCGAGCGACGTCTGGCCTTCCTCGATCTGGCGGAAGAACAACTCGCGCGGGATGTGCGAGTCCGCGACACCGAACACATCAGCGCCAAAGCGCGGATCCTGACTGAAGATCACCAGCATGTCGCCGATGACGAACGAGTCGGGACGCGTCGCATTGCCGCGCGCGA
>CAIYFF010000645.1 GCA_903925435.1 uncultured Planctomycetota bacterium
AACGTCTGGCTGTCGAGCGGGTAGCCCATCGTGTGCACGACGAGGCCCGGCGCGCATTGGCCCGCGGGCACTTCCCACACTTCCTTGACGCCGATGCCGTAGACCTGCGGGTTCTTGCCCTCGAGCTTGAGGTCGGAGATCAGCTGCTTCGTCATCGAGCCGCGGCTGCCTTCTGCGAGCACGACGAGCTTGCCCGCGAGGATGCCGCCCGCTTGGAACGAGCCCTTCTGCTCGCCGTGCTTGTCGATGCCAGAGTCCTGCAACTGCACGCCCGTCACGCGATCGCCGTCGCGCATCAACTTGGCGCCGGGGAAGCCCGGGAACACCTGCACGCCCTTTTGCTCGGCGATGCTGCCGAGCCACTTCACCATCTTGTTGAGGCTGATGACGAAGTTGCCGTGGTTCTTCAGCGGCGGCGGCGTGACGGGGAACTTGAAGCCGCCGTTCTCGGTGAGCCAGATCGCGTAGTCGTCGTGCACTTCGGCTTCGACCGGCGCCTTCGGCTCCATCGTGCGCCAGTCGGGGATCAGCGCATCGAGGCCCTTGGGGTCCATGACCGCGCCGGAGATCGAGTGCGCGCCGATCTCGGCGGCCTTCTCGATCAACACCACTTCACCCGGGATCGGCTGGCCTTGGCCGGTCTTCTCGACCTCGGCGTTGTGCCGCTCGATCAGGTTCTTGAGGTGGATCGCCGTGGCCATGCCCGAAGGGCCGCCGCCGACGATCACGACATCGAATTCCATCACATCGCGTTCGGTCATGATCTGGATGCGCAGATTGCAGAACTTTGCTGAGCTTCGCCAGAACGAGAAATACCGATGCGAGTAGGCCTTGGTTACCCCCTTGTGGGGGTCCACTAGCACTTGACGACCGGAGCTTTCGGCGGACCTCAGCGGCGCGGCACTGTGGCCGACCGCGGAACACCGAGCAAGGCCGGAGCGTCCTGGAGACCCCTCCTATGAAGCGCATCTACACACTTGCAGAAGCCAACCAGATCCTGCCCCTGGTGCGCGTGATCGCCAGGGAGTTCAGCGAGCGCCGTTCGCTGCGCCGCAGCATGCGCAAGGAGCGCGACCTGCTCGAGGAGGCGCAGACGCCCGAGGGTTTGCGCTCCGAGCTCGCGGAGCTCGACGCGCGCATCGCCGAACAGGACGAGGCGCTGGCGCGCTGCCGGCGCGAGTTCGAGGACATGGGCATGCACGTGCTGCAGACGCAGCCGCTGACGCTGCACATCCGCGGCCAGAACAAGACGGGCGAGGTCGTGTTCTGCTGGGAAGAGGGCGAGAAGGCCGTTTCCCACGGGCACGAACGAGGCCGCGAAGAAGACGCGCGCCGGCCGTTGCGGCTGAAGTCCGCCTGATCTCCGCAGCGTCCGCGCTGGCGCGCGCGGACGCTCGCCGCGAACATGGTCCCCCTGCCATGTTCCACTGCACGATTCTCTTCCGGCTGAAGCCCGGCATTCCGCTGGATCGCGTGCGCGGGGCGCGGCAATCGCTGCAGGCGCTCGTCGAGACCCTGCCCGGGGTCGAGCACTTCTCGGTCACCCACAACCTCGCAGCCGACAGCAAGGGCTTCAACCTCGCGCTGTTCTCGACCTTCGAGAACCAGTCGGCCTGCGAGATCTTCCTGCGGCACCCCGAATACCAGCGCGTGTGGCATGAGGACCTGCTGCCCGTCGTCGCGGAGCACGTGACCGCGCAAGGCCAAGGCGACTGAGTTCGCGCACCCCCGCGCACTGCCCGCTTGAAAGCGGCGCGGCGGGCGATGGAATCCGGCGATGAGCAATGTGAAGCGCGTGGCGGTCACCGGAGCCGCCGGTCAGATCGGTTACAGCCTGCTGCCGATGATCGCATCGGGCGCCATCTTCGGCCCGAACACGAAGGTCATCCTGCAGCTCCTCGAAGTGACGCCCGTGTTGCCGTCGCTCGAAGGCGTCAAGATGGAGTTGCACGACTGTGCCTACCCGCTGCTGCAAGACGTGATCTGCAGCGACAGCGCGGAGGTCGCGTTCAAGGACGCGGACCTTTGCATGCTGGTCGGCAGCAAGCCGCGCGGCAAGGGCATGGAGCGCAAGGACCTGATCCTCGACAACGGCCCGATCTTCGTTGGCCAAGGCCG
>CAIYFF010000646.1 GCA_903925435.1 uncultured Planctomycetota bacterium
AAACGTGACTTGCTTCGCTGCCGCTGCCGTTGGCGCTGGTTGCGGCTCTTGTGGAGCAGCGGGCTTCGGGATGGTTGTCGACTCGATGACCGGCGGGAACAGCGGTCGCGGATCGTGCTTCGGCTCGTCGGGGACCGGCGTCACCTCGGTTGCGGGCGCCGTCGCGGCTGGCGCTTCCGTCGGAGCCGGCGCGGCTTGCGCTGCCGCAGTCGTTGCTTGCGTCGTCTCGGTGGGCGCTTCGTGCTGCGTCGCTGCAGGCGTCGTCGGCGCGTCGGCTGGCGCGTGCGCGTCGGGCTGGGTTTGGAACGGCTCCAGCAGCCACTCCTTCCCATGCGTGATCTCGCTGCCGAAGTGGCCCGCGGCCATCAGCGCGATGAACTCGATGACGAGCATCAGCCGAAACGCGCCGCGATTCTGCATTGCAGCAAAGCACGCGGTGACGAGCCCGAGGGTTCCTGCGCCGACGCCGAGCCAACGATGCAGTTCGACGGTGTCGCCCGGATACCCCTTGCTGCCGAGGATCCAGCCGCTGCCTGCTGCAAACGCGCCGCCGACGGCTGCCATCCAAGCCAGCGTTGCGAGCGTCGCGCGCGCGGGCGTGCGGCGGATCATCGCGCCGCCGAACTCGAGCGCGACTACGCCGAACCACAAGCCGATCGGCATGTGCAGCAGGAGCGGATGCAGCCGACCCAGCAGCTGCACGATCGTGTCTTGGTCCATCAGCGGAGGATTCCCTTCACGACCTTGCCGGCGACATCGGTGAGCCGGAAGTCGCGGCCTTCGTGGCGGTAGGTCAGTCGTTCGTGGTCGAAGCCGAGCAAGTGCAGGATCGTCGCGTGCAGGTCGTGCACGTGCACGGGGTCGCGCACGATGTTGTAGGAGAAGTCGTCGGTCTCGCCCCAGACCGTGCCGGGCCGAATGCCGCCGCCTGCAAGCCACATCGAGAAGCAGCGCGGATGGTGGTCGCGGCCGTAGTTGTCGCGCGACAGCGAGCCTTGGCTGTAGACGGTGCGTCCAAACTCGCCGCCGAACACGACCAGCGTCTCGTCGAGCAAGCCGCGGCGGCGCAGGTCCTTCAGCAGCGCCGCGATCGGTTGATCGACTGCTTCTGCCTGTTTGCGCATCTCGCCTGGCAGGCTGCCGTGTTGGTCCCAGCCGCGCATGTAGAGCTGGATGCAGCGCACGCCGCGCTCGGCGAGCCGTCGCGCAAGCAAGCAGCTCGATGCGAACGTGCCCGGCTTCTTCGCGTTCTCGCCATACAGCGCAAACGTCTCCTCGCTCTCGCCGGACAGGTCGACCAGCTCGGGCACCGACGTCTGCATGCGGAACGCCATCTCTTGTTGCGCAATGCGCGCATCGATCTCGGGATCGAGCGTTCGCGCCTTCTCGTCGGCGTCGAGCGCATGCGCGAGATCGAGCATCGCGCGGCGATCGGTTGGCGTCACTCCAGGCGGGTCCTTGAGATACAGCACAGGATCGCCGCTGCTGCGCAGCTTGCAGCCCTGGTGCTCGCTCGGGAGGAACCCGCTGCCCCAGAAGCGCGCCGCGAGCGCCTGCATGTTGCCGAAGCCCTGCGTGATCATCACGACGAAGGTCGGCAGGTTGCGATTGCCGCTGCCGAGCCCGTAGCTGAGCCACGATCCGAGGCTCGGTCGTCCTGGCTGCTGCGTTCCCGTTTGCATGAACGTGATCGCCGGCTCGTGGTTGATCGCGTCGGTGTGCACGCTGCGGACCATGCACAGCTCGTTTGCCACTGTGCCGAGGTGCGGCAGCAGTTCGCTGAGCCAGAGGCCATCGCCGCGGTTGTCGTGGCGCGTGAACCGGAACGCGGATGGCGCCACGGGAAAGCGCGACTGGCCCGAAGTCATGCCCGTGAGGCGCTGGCCGTTGCGCACGGAGTCGGGCAGGTCCTTGTCGAACAGGTCGTAGAGGCCCGGCTTGTAGTCAAAGAGGTCGAGCTGGCTCGGCCCGCCTTCCATGTGCAGGTAGATCACGCGCTTCGCCTTTGGCGCGAAGTGTGGCATCGGTCGACGAGCCTCGTCGCCGAGCGCGCGGGTCAGCAGGCTAGTTGGCAGCCCATCCGCGAGCGCCGCCGTGCCGAGCGCCGCGCCGATCGTGTTGACGGCGCCGGAGAAGAAGCGCCGCCTGGTGATGCTCTGGAGCGAGAGCGGGTCGAGCGGGTTCATGGGATGCACACCGTCGCGTCGAGGTTGAGGATGGTGGAGGCGAGCAGCGACAACGGCGCAAGCTGCTCCTGCGCGATGTCGGCAGGCGGCGCGATCGAGCCGACCGCGAGCGCCTGCTTGCTGGACTCAGGATCGGTCATGTAGCGAGCGCGGAATGCAGCGAGCGCTTCGGTTGCGCGCGCGAGCGCATTGCTCGATGGCTTCCTGCCCGTGCAGCGAACGAAGATCGACTCGATGCGGCCCGCGTCATCTTGTGCTTCCCGGAATGCGCGCACTGCGAGCATGCGCGCAGCTTCGACGAACTGCTCGTCGTTCCAAAGCACCAAGGCCTGCATCGGCGTGTTGGTCTGCGCACGCCGGATCACGCACGCTTCGCGCGTCGGCTGGTCGAAGGTCTGCATCGACGGCGGCGGGCATGCGCGCTTGTGGTAGGTGTAGAGGCTGCGGCGGAACAGCGCGTCGCCCGAGCCTTGGACGAACTCGCGCGTGTTGGACTGCAGCATTGCGACTTCCTGCCACAAGCCTTGCGGCTGGTATGGCTTGACCGACGGTCCGCCGAAGCGCTCCACGAGCAGGCCCGACACGAACAGCGCTTGGTCGCGCAGTTGTTCTGCTGAGAGACGGCGGCGTGGGAACCACGACAACAAGCGGTTGTCCGCGTCGACTTGCATCGCAGCTTCGCTCGCGCGGTCGTCTTGGCGGAACGTCTCGCTGGTCGCGATGAGTCGCAGCATGTGCTGCGCGTCGTAGCCACATTCGCGGAACTCGACCGCGAGCCAATCGAGCAAGTCCATGTGGCTCGGCCACTCGCCTTGCATGCCGAAGTCCTCGCTCGTGCGCACGATGCCGGCGCCGAACATCAGTTCGAACAGTCGGTTCGCCTGCACGCGCGCAAACAGCGGGTTGTCCTTCGACGTGATCCACTGCGCGAGACCTCGGCGGTCGTCGGGCGCGCCTTCTGGCAACGTGCCGAGCGCCTTCGGCGTCGTGCGTGGGATCTCGCGATCCTTGATGGGTTGGTCGTATTGGCCGCGCGCGAGCACGTAGGTGGGGCGGCGCTGCTCGCGCTCCTTCATCACCATCGTGCGCGGCATCTTGGTGTCGAGTTCGCGGAGTTGCTGCGACAGCGTGTTCTTCTTCTCGAGGCTTGCGAGGTAGCTCTTCGAGAAGCTCCGCCGCCACGCGGTGCGCAGGCGCTGGTCCGCGTCTGCAGCGGTCGACGGCAGTAGCGCTGCCACGAGTTCGCCGGTGAGTTCGCCGTAGCGCGGTTGCGAGCGCTGGTAGAAGCCGCCTTCGCCGCCCGTGTTGACGATGCGCATCGTGAGCAACTGCGGTCCGCGCGTCAGTTCGATTTCGGCGCTGTCCTGGTCCTTCTGCGCGCCGCGGTCGATGCGGTTCTGCGCGACTTCCTTGCCCGATGCATAGAGCCGGAAGCCGTCATCGCTGCCGAGCGAGAACGTGCGCTTGCGCGCCGTGGGGGCCCAGAGCGTGCGCGCGACGAACGTCGCGTTCGCGCCCGCGGGCAATGCGCCGACTGCGTCTTCGCGCAGGCCTTCGCGGTGACGCCACGTCAGCGGCTTACCGCTCTTGCCCTTGCTGCTGAGGAACTGCGCGCCCTTGTCGAGCACGAGCGCGGTCTCGGGGCCGAATGCGGCGCTCCAGTTCTCCTCCGCATCGCCGACGAATGGGCCCGCGACATGGAAGCCACCGCTTGCTTCCGGCAATCGTTCGAGCGCTTGCTCGTCGATCTGGCCGAGCTGGACGCGCACTCGCGCAAACGTGTGGCGCTGATAGACCGAGTCGTAGCGCAACGTGACCTGGAGCTCGGTGCCGCCGTCGAAGCCGAACGGCTCGTCGGTGACGAACAGGGCTTCGCGCGATCCACCGGCGCGCATGTGCGCATCGACTGCCCAGCCGACGCCATCGTCGCTCGCGATCGCGTTGACGACATGGAAGTTGCCATTGCCCTGCTCGACGTCGGCCCAAGCCCACGTGAACGAAAGGCGGCGCTTCTGCTGCGGATCGCGAACGGAAACCGCGTCGACTTCGATCGACTGCAGCACCGCGTTGCCATTCTCCGCGCGACCCACGCGTTGGTCTTGGCGATCGGGCGCTGGCAACGCCATCAGGTGCAGCATGCGCAGCGACGTCGCATCGGTGCGAAGCGTGAGCACGTGCACGTCTTGGTCGGGGTTCTTGCCGCTTGCCGTCACCGTGCCGTCGGCGTCGATCGAAAGGTCGGCGCCGCCTTGCGACTGCGCGGCCGTGACTTGCGAAGCAGGCCACTGCACGCGCGCTTCCTGCAGCAGTTCGCTGCGCCAGCGCGCGAACTCCGCGGCTTCTTCGGCGGGCACGCTGTCGAGTTCGAGTTGCACAGCCGCGAGGTCGGACTTCAGCGCTTCCTCTTGTTGCAGTTGCGCATCGGAGGGCACGCGCAAGAACGGCTCGAGCGCTCGGTTGGCGTCGGGGATCTGCGAATAGAGCCCAGGCTCCTCGATCGACGCGAAGTAGGCATAGAGGCCATAGAAGTCCTCTTGCGAGATCGGGTCGTACTTGTGGTCGTGGCAACGCGCGCAGCCGAGCGTGAGGCCCAAGAACACGGAGCCCGTCGTCGCGACGCGATCGACCGCGTATTCGACGAGATACTCGGCGTCGATTGCGCCGCCTTCGTCCGTCGTCACGTGGCAGCGATGAAATCCGCTGGCGACCTTCTGCGTCACGGTCGCATCGGGCCACAGATCGCCCGCGATCTGGTCCCGCACGAACGCGTCGAACGGCATGTTGCTGCGATACGCCTCGAGCACCCAGTCGCGGAACGGCCAGATCTGGCGACCCGCATCCATATGGATGCCCGACGTGTCGGCATAGCGAGCGCTGTCGAGCCATGGCGTCGCCATGCGCTCGGCGTAGCGCGAGCGCCACGGTTCTTCGGTGAAGATGCGCGTGATCCACTGCGCATAGGCCGTGTCGCTCGGGTCCTTGCAGAACGCTGCGATGTCGCCTGGTTCGGGCGGGAGCCCAGTCAGCGCCAAGAAGAGGCGGCGCAGTTGGATCTCTGGCGCCGCGCGTTCGCTCGGCTGCAATTGGTGTGTGCGCAGTTCGGCTCGCACGAACGCGTCGATCGCGTTGGGCGTCTCGACCGGCGTCGCAGGGCGCGTTGGTGGGACGAAGGACCAATGCGGCTCGTAGACCGCGCCTTGCTCGATCCATGCGCGAACGATCTCGCGCTCGCGCTGGCTGAGCGGCGGCTTGCCGCTCGACTTCGGCGGCATGCGGTCGTCGTCGTCTTCGCTCGTGATGCGGCGCCACGCTTCGCTCGCGTTGGCGTCGCGAGCCACGATCGCAGCTGCGTGCTTGCGCAGCGCCGTCGCGTGTTCGCTCAGGTCGAGCCGAAGGTCCGCTTTGCGCGACGTCTCGTCGGGCCCATGGCAGGCAAAGCAGCGGTCGGCAAGGATGGGCCGTACGTCGCGGTCATAGGACACCGCGCGCGGCGAACCTGCCGTGTGCTCGGACTGCTGCGCCGTGAGGGAGATGGCGAAGCAGGACGCGAACATCGCGGCACGAACCATGGGAGTGGAGCTCATGCGCGCTGTTCATCATCGACCTGCCTTCCCCGTGTGTCCACGGCCAGGATCGCAGGATGTGCTGGCGATTGCGCTGGTCCGCGATGGCGCGCGGACGTCGTCGGTCAGCGTCCCAGTTCGAGCGACGTCAATCCGGGCTCACCGAGCGCCGCGTCGACTGCAAATGAGCCCTGCGCTCGTTGGTTCTGCACGCCGAGCGCCAGCGCTTTGTATTGCCCATCCGCCAGCCATGCTTGGAACTCAGCTACGCCCTGCGTCATCGGCAGATTGGCGATCCATGTCGCCTTTCCTGCGGCATCGAACAGCACGATCGAGACCTTGGCGTCGCGGTCCTCAGGTCGTGAAGCCTGGACACGGATTCGATGCAGCGAGCCCGGCTGCAGCAGGATGTCGAGCTCGGTGTCCTTGCCGCGCTGGATCGTCATCGCAACGCGCGCGGGCGCTGTGCTCTCGGCTTGTACGATCATCTCGTAACGCCCTGCGAGCAGCGTCTCGGTGCGGTAGCCAATCGCGTCGGTCGCGATCGGCCCGAGGTCGCGGTCGCCGCTGCCGAGGAGTCGCATCGACACGCTTGGCGCTGGCGATCCATCGGCGCGAAGCAGCTTGCCGAACGCCGCGCCGCCAGTCGTCAGCGTCAGTGCGCCCAGGTCCCGCGACTCGTTGCCGCGCAGCGAGAACGGCGGCAACGTCAGCGGCGCAGATCCATCGCGTCGCAGTTCGACGCGCACGGTGCCTTGCGGGATGCCTTCGATGCGGAACGAGCCGTCGAGCCTCGTTGCTTGCTGCGCCGAACCGCTGCGTTCATGAACGACGCGCACCGTCGCTGCGCACGGTGTGCCATTTTCGTCCTGCGCGGTTCCGGTGATCTGTCCGCGCGATGCGTCGATGGCCATCACGGCAATCGCAACGGCATCGCCATCGACCGCGACTCCTTCGAGCAGCGCCGCAGGAAACGAATGCCATCCGGCCTCCGGCCTCCGCACTGCGATGTCGACGATGCCAGGCGACGCGAGGCCCTGCATCGCGAACGAGCCGTCGGCAAGCGTCTCCGTTCCGAGGCCCTTGCGTTGGCCTCGCGGCGTCGCGAGCACGAGCCATCCTCGCAACGGGGCGTCGTTGTCGTCGCGGACGATGCCCTGCACCGCGCCGCGGCGGACTTCGGCGAGTGTGGGATTCCACTCGGTGTCTTGGCTGTCGCGAACGGCGAGACGGGTCGTCGCGCGTTGCTGCGTCTTGCCGTCCGCTGCGATCGCAATCGCCGTCAGCTCAACTTCGTCCAAAGGCAACTGATCGAGCACGAATGATCCGTCGCTGGATGTCTGCGTAAGCCTCGAGCCGATCGAGCGCCGTATGCCGCTGTAGACGATGCCGAGCTTTGCTGGGCTGCCGTCCGCAAGTCGCGCGATGCCGCGCACGCGACCGCCGCCGTCGAGCGCGATTGCGATGCGCGACACGGCATCGGTGGCGACGCGCACGCTCATCGTGCGCAGCGAATGGCCGGCAGCGGTGGCGCGGACTTCGATGGCGCCTTCCGGCAGCGCTTCCGAGCGGAAGGAACCGTCGACTGCCGTGCGCACGACATGCGAAGGGAAGGACTGCGCGCGAGTCGTGGCTGCATCGAGATTGCCTGCGTTGGCGCGTGCTCCAAACCAGACGACCGCATTGTGGATGGCCGTCCCTTCGCGCGTCGTCACGAGCCCCTCGATATGCCCGTGCGGCCTGCGCATTCGAATCGTCACCGTTGCGGCGTTTGCGTCCGCGAGTTCGATGCGTTGTGGCGACGTCGGCGCAAAGCGCGCGTGCTTCGCCGCGACTTGGCGGCCAGCGCCGATGCCCGGCAGCGCGAACGCGCCGTCTGCCGCGCTGCGCGCGCTCGTGCGCGCCGTGCCTACGCTGGTGAGGCCGAGCACGAGGATCTCCGCGCCTTCGATCGGAGCTCCCGTTTCGTCGACGACGAACCCGCGCACGATCGGCGACGCGGGCAGCGTGAGTTCGAGTTCTTTCTCGGACCCGCTCTGCATCTCCACGTTGGCCGATGCGCCGAGCGACGTGCGGCAGGCATAGCTGCCAGGCGGCAGCAAGAAGCGCGCGACCCCTTGCTCGTCCGTCACCTCATTGCGCTCCTCGAGTCGCGCATCCGACACGAGTGGCGGCGCCACGACGACCGTGACGAATGGCGCAGGCGTCGCATCGTGGAGGCGGACGCGCACCATGAGTTGGCTTGTGCTGTCCGGCGCGGCAGAGTCCGGCGTCGCGGACATCGGCATTCGAAGCAAGTCGGCCTCGCTGCGCGTCAACTCGTCATCCGCCGCAATCACAGCGAAGGCGGGCTCTGCCGGTGTTGTCGCAACCTCACCGTCGCCTTCGATCGGCGGAACGAGGTCCGCATCGCTGCCATCGAGTGTGACCCAGACGAGCAGCGCTATGAGCGCTGTGGCGGCTGTTGCGAGGAATGCGCGATTCACGGCGGAAGGAATCTAGTGGGGGAACTATGGGCTCGCTTCCCATTTCCCTTCGGCCCCGCTGGTCGTGCGATCACACGCGCGCGCCCTTTTCCCATGCACGCAAGAATCTGCGCTGCGTGCGGCCGTCGCGGAACTTCTCGGCGATCGTGCGAACGAGCGCGCGCGCCGATGCATCCAGCCCGTTCATCGCGAGCGCGCGCAGGTGCAATGCGAGCGGCACGTCGGCGGACTTGCAGAGGTCCAGCGCTCGCTCGGCGCATTGCGCGCGAAGCGCCGTGTCGCCATGCGCTTCTGCTCTTGCGCCAGAAGCGATCCAGAAAGCGGTTTGTAGCGACGGCAACCCAAGACGTTCGACTGCTTCTTCGAGGCCCGTGCCGTCTTCGCCCAGGCGGAAGAGATGGATGCCCGCGAGCGCTTCGCCGAGCGGGTCGCTCGCGCGCATCGCGTAGTCGCGGCCTGCGCGCAACTCGGCTCGTGCTTCGTCGTCGCGGCCGTCGAAGAACGCGCGTTCGCCGAGGAAGATGCGCGCGCGCGCTGCGTAGGCCCACAGCGACAGCCGTTCGGCCTCTTGGATGCATGCGCGAAGGTCTTGCGCCGCGTCCTCGTCGCCGAGCGCCGCACGGAACTGGCCGCGATAGAGCCGCATGCGCATGTGCACGCGCGGCAGGTGGCGAGTTGCGCGGTCATCGACCTTCGACAGTGTCTTCAGGGCCGTCGGATAGTGGTGGCGCAGCGCCTCGAGGCGCGCGAGGTCGATCTGCAGATGCCGCTGTCGCTCGAGTTCGCCTTCGGGCAGCAGTCGCAGCGCTGCTTGCACATGGCGCAGTCCGTCTTCGGACTCGCCTAGGTAGAGCATGATGCGGCCGTGCAGCGCATGTGCATCGGCTGCGAGCACGCGCGCGCGCGGTTCTTGCGGGTCTTCGAGTTCTTTGTGCGCGTTCTCGAGCAGAAGGATCGCCTGCATCAAGCGGCCGAGGTCAAACGTCGCGCCCGCCAATCCCGTCAGCGCTTCGCCGCTCGACAAGCGATCGCCCAGTTCGCGCGCGGTCACATCCGCCTTCTGGAACTGGTCCGCCGCGGCCTGCGCCTGGAATGCGTTGCGACGCGCACGCGCCGACAGCAAGAGCAGTCGCAACTGCGCGCGCTGACGGCGCTCGCCCTCGGGCAACTGCTGCACGTGGACTTGTAGACGCGCCGCGATGCGCAAACTCGTGCGCCTGCTGCCCGCGCGCACGATCTCCTGCAGACCCGTGAGCAGTGGCTCGATGCAGCCGTCGTGGTCGAGCGCTTGCGAGCGGTGCATGCCGATCTCGAGCGCAGGCTTGTTGCGTTGCTCGAACACCTCGGCGGCGCGGCGATGCAACGCCTGGCGCTCTTCTGGCGCGATCTGTCGCAACAGCGCTTGCTGGAAGTCGCGATGCCGAAACGCGACTTCGCCGCCTTGCGCGCGGATCACGCGTCCGCGGAACAGCGACAGCGTTTCCAGCACGCTGAGTTCTTGGATCTCCGTCAGTGCGACGAGGTCGGTGAGCGCGCAGCGTTGGCCGAGCACCGCCGCTGCCGCAAGCGTGCGTCGATGCTGCTGCGGCATGCGCTGCACGCGCTGTTCGAAGCGTTGCAGGTGGTGGGGCGCAGGGCGCAACTCTGCGTCTTCCGACAGCCCGTGGTAATCACCGGGGCGGCCAAACAACGCGTCGTTCTGCACAAGATGCTCGAGCGCCTCGATCAGGTTGCCCGGGCTGCCGCTGAAGGTGGCGTGCGCCGCGGCGAGTTGGGCGTCGGGCGATCGCCCCGGCGCGAACAGCGCGCGACCCAGCAGCAAGAACGCTGGCTCTTCGAGCCCATGGAGTTCCATGCGCTCCATGCCGACAGGTGGTTGCCAGTCGGGGCCAGCCGTCGCGAGCAGCAACAAGTGTCGGCGCGTGAGGTCGCGCGACAGACGCTGCAGCACGAGCTTGCCCGAAGTGTCGAGACGATCCGCTGCATCGACGCGCACGACGAGCGTGCGGCCCTTCTTCGGCAACGACAGCAACGCGTTGGCCAGTCGGTTGGCTCGCACTTCCGGCTCTTCCTGACTGTGGCCCGCAGCGACCGCGACGAGCGCTGCTGCATCGGCATCGTCGAGATCGAACTCCTCGCGCGCGCGTGCCTCGGCCCGCGCCGTCGCTTGCGGCGAATCCGCGCCGTCGCCGCGCAGAAGCCAATCCAACAGCGAACTCGCAAACGGCTCCGCGTGGCCGAGGCCCGGATCCGCTTCGCCGCCGAGGTAGACGAGGCTCTGTTCTTTCTGCAGCCACTGCGTCATTGCCTCGTCGAGCAAGCGACGACGGCCGATGCCCTGCGGACCCGTGATGCAGCGCGCACGACCCTTGCCCGAACGCGCAGCCGCGAGTTGCCGTTGCAACTGCGCGAGTTCGTCGCGGAGGCCGAAGAACGGCGTCTCTGCCGGCCGGCGCATGCGCTGCAGTCGTCGGCCCGACGCGAGCGCCGGCGCGCGTTGCTCGTGCTCTTGCCACCAATCCGACACTTCGCCTTGCTGCAGGATGCGCGCGACGCTTGCCGCGTCCTTGGGCCGCGCCGCGGGATCCTTGTGCAACAGTTCGAGCAGCAGTTGCTCCAGCAGCGGCGAAATGCGCGGACGCCAGTGCGACGGCCGCGGCGGCGCCTCGTGCAGATGCGCATGGATCACTTCGTCGGCCGACAAGCAGTGCGCGAACGGGTGCTTGCCCGTGGCCACTTCGAACAGCACGACGCCGAGCGCATACAGGTCGCTCTGTGGTCCGACAGCGCGGCCCTGCAACGCCTCGGGCGACGTGTAGGCGACGCTGCCGCCGATGCCGCGGCTGCCCGACGACGTGCCGCGCACGCCGCCGCTGCTCGAACCGCTGCTGCCCGCACTGCCACGGCCCGAGCCCGCTTCGCCAAACGGCCGCGCGAGCCCGAGGTCGACGATCTTCACTTCGCCCTGCTCGGTGAGGACGAGGTTCTCCGGCTTCACGTCGCGATGCACGACGCCGCGCCGATGGAGGGCTTGCAGGCCAAGCGCTGCATCGCGGCCGATGCGGCGCGTGAGGTCTTCGACCGGCGGTCCTTGTTGCTGCAAGAACTTGCGCAGCGTGGTGCCGCGCACCAGTTCCATCACGAGGTAGGTGGACTCCAGGCCCAGCACCGAGAACGTCTCGACGCCAAAGATCGCCGCGACGTTGGCGTGCCGCACGCTCTGCCCGAGCTGCCCCTCGGCGACGAAGCGCGCCTTCGCCTTTTCG
>CAIYFF010000647.1 GCA_903925435.1 uncultured Planctomycetota bacterium
CAGGTTGGGGTTGCCCTGGCCGAACGTGTAGATGAGCGGGATGACGATCAACGACGTCATCAGCGAGCCCGCCACCATGATCAGCGACGTGCGGTAGCCGATGATGTAGCCAACGCCGAGCAGCGCGGGATCGAAGTCGCAGCCGAGATACGACTTCTCGAAGTAGGCGAGTTTGTTGCCGAACAGCGCACTGAGCTTCGTGCCGACGGTCGCGATGACGCCGCCGAAGACTGCCTGCAGAGCCTTGAAGCCTGCGCCGATGCCCATGCCAAGGAACACCTTGTTGGCCGAGGTGCCGCCGAGTTCGCCGATGCGCAGGATCTCGGCGCAGGCCTTGCCCTCGGGATACCGAAGCGTGCCGTGCTCCTTGACGATCAGGTAGCGGCGCAGCGGCACCATCATCAACACGCCGAGAACGCCGCCCGCGAGCGCGATCATCGTCGTCTGGCCGATGCCCATCGGATAGCCGAGGAACACGAGCGCAGGCACCGTGAACACGACCGCGGCCGCGACGGACTCGCCGGCCGAACCTGTGGTCTGCGCGATGTTGTGCTCGAGGATCGCACGCTTGCCGTTGCGCGGCCGCAGCACTGCGATGGCAAGCACGGCGATCGGCACCGACGCCGAGACGGTGAGCCCCACCTTCAGCGCGAGGTAGGTCGACGCGGCCCCGAACACGATGCCGAGCAACGCGCCGAGCAGGATCGAACGCAGCGTCAACTCGGGCTGGATCTCGCTCGCGGGCACGAGCGGCGTGAAGTCCTTGGCAGATTCGTTCATGGCGATCTCGGCGAACACGGTCGTGCGCACACAGCACGGAGTCCAGCGGCAACGTCAAAGGAATCCACCTGCGGCGGGCATGCGCGGCTTCCGCCGCTGTCGCCGCGCGGCACAATGCTCCTCCCATGCTGACCACTGTGCTGTGCGCGGTCGCTCTCTCCCCGCAAGGTCCGAAAGCGACTCCCACCTTTTGCGCCGACGTCGCGCCGATCGTGTTCTCGCGCTGCGCGCAGTGCCACCGCCCAGGTGAGGTCGCGCCGTTCTCGCTGCTGAGCTACGCCGAGGTGAAGAAGCGCGGCCCGACGATCGTGGAAGCGGTGCAAGATCGCTTCATGCCGCCGTGGCACCCAGACCAAGGCTGGGGCGAGTTCCAGAACAGCCTTCGTCTGTCCGACGCGCAGGTGAAGACGATTGTCGACTGGGTGAAGGGCGGCATGCCCGAAGGCGACACACAGAAGCTGCCGCCGCTGCCGAAGTTTCCCGAAGGTTGGCAACTCGGCGAACCAGACCTCGTCGTGCAGATGCCGAAGGGCTTCGAAGTGCCCGCGTCCGGCCGCGACATCTACCGCAACTTCGCGATCCCGCTCGGCCTCGCCGAAGACGCATGGGTCACCGCGATCGAGGTGCGGCCGAGCGCGCGCGACGTGCTCCACCACGTGCTGTTCTTCCTCGACGACAGTGGCGAAGGCACTGCGCAGGATGGCAAGGATGGCAAGCCCGGCTATTCCGGCATGCGATTGCAGCGGCAGACCTCGATCGGCGGCTGGGCCGTCGGCGGCATGCCTGAACACCTGCCGCAAGGACTCGCGATCAAGCTGCCCAAGGGCAACGACCTGATCTTGCAGTCGCACTTCCATCCGTCCGGCAAGAAGCAAACGGAGCAGACGACGATCGGGATCTTCTTCGCGAAGGAGCCGCCGAAGCGAACCATCGTTCCGATTCAGTTGCCGCCGTTCTTTGGCATCGCAGCGGGTCTCGACATTCCTGCTGGCGAGAAGGAGTGGATCCTGAAGGACCAGTTCGAGCTGCCGTGCGATGTCGAGGCGGTGACGGTGGGCGGCCACGCGCACATGCTGCTGCGTTCGATGACGATGCAGGCAGACCTGCCACAAGGCGATCCGATCCGGCTGCTGCGCATCTCCAGCTGGGACTTCGACTGGCAGAATCGATACACGTTCCGCGAGCTGGTCGGCATTCCGAAGGGAGCCACGCTGCGTTCCGAGCTGGTCTACGACAACAGCAAGGACAACCCGAACAACCCCAACAAGCCGCCCAAGCGCGTGCGCTGGGGCCGCGAGTCGAACGACGAGATGGGCTCGATCACGTTGATGGTCGTGCCGAAGGACGAAGCCGATCTGCCAGCGCTGCTCGAAGCCGTGCGTTCGCACGCGGGCAAAGGCGCGGTGAAGCGGATTCAGAACCAGATCGACGAACGCTTCGCGCAGTTCGACCAGAACAACGACGGCAAGGTCACGCGCGACGAGGCGCCGCCCGCGATGGCGGCGTTCTTCGACTTCTTGGACACCGACAAGAACGGTTCGCTCGACAAGCAAGAAGTGCAGAAGGCCGTCGAGCAGATGGCGGGCCGCATGGGCACTGGCGAAGGCGGCGTGCCTGGCATTCCCGGCGGCCTGCCGGGCGGCGGCGGCAACGGCGGCAAGAACGACGGTGGCGGTGGCGATGCGCCAAAACGCCGCCGCCGGAACAAGGACGGCGAGTGAGCTCGGTGACCACGCCGCGACTCAGAGCGCACGTGGCCGCGTTCGCCTGCATCGCCGTGCTTGTGCAGGCATGCGCCTTTCCGCCGTCGATCGCCGAGAGTCGCGCGTGGTCGACAACGCGCGGCGCGCGCTTTGAAGCCGAGGTCGTGGCCACAGGCGCCGTGCGCGTGCTCGTGTTCACGACGACAGACTGCCCCATCGCAAACTCGTATGCGCCGTTGCTCGTCGCGATGGATCGCGATTGGCGCGCGCACGACGTCGAGATCGTGCTTGTGCACGTCGACGCCGACGCCACTGCGGCATCGGTCCACGCGCATGCCAGCGACTATTCGCTGCCGTTCCCGATCGTGCTCGACGCACAGCAGGAGCTCGCGATGCGCTACGGCGTCACGACGACGCCAGAAGTCGCGGTGCTCACGCGCGATGGCATGCAGTATCGCGGCCGCATCGACGATCGCTGGCGTGGACGAGGCATCGACAGCCAGACCGCGGAGTCGCATGACCTGAAGAACGCGGTGGACGCACTGCTTGCCGGCGAGTTGCCAGCCGTTGCACGCACAGAACCAGTCGGGTGCCGCCTGCCCGCATTGCCCTGATCCCACGAGATCGCACGGTGCAAGCGGCGGGGTCTTTTCGCTACTGTCCGAACCGATGAGCGTCCCTACGAAGCCGCCATTCCGACTCGATGGCAAGGTTGCTGCGATCACCGGCGCAGGTTCTGGAATCGGTCTCGCGATCGCCGAGCGCTTTGCGCAGCAAGGCGCCCGCATCGCGGTGCTGGAGATCGACGAGGCTGCCGCGCAACGTGCCGTCGAAGGACTTAGGTCCTCAGGATGTGACGCCGTAGCGATCGCGTGCGACGTCACGAAGGCGGATTCGGTGAAGGCGGCGTTCGCGCAGATCGAAGCGCGATTCGCGCGCCTCGATGTGCTGATCAACAACGCCGGCATCGGCCACGTCGGCGCCTGCGAAGCGACCGAGGAAACCGACTTCGACCGCATGTTCTCGGTCAACGTGAAGGGCGTCTACCTCTGCACCAAAGCGGCGCTGCCGCTGCTGAAGGCCACGCGCGGCGTGATCTGCAACATGGCCTCGATTGCGAGCCTGATCGGCGTCGCCGACCGCTTTGCCTACTCGATGACGAAGGGCGCGGTGCTGACGATGACGAAGTCCATCGCGATCGACTACCTCGCGCATGGCATCCGCTGCAACTGCGTCTGTCCTGCTCGCATCCACACACCGTTCGTCGACGGCTACCTGCAGAAGAACTACCCCGGCCGCGAAGCCGAGATGTTCCAGAAGCTCGCGGCGTGGCAACCGATGGGTCGCATGGGCACGCCGCAGGAGGTCGCCGACCTCGTGCTGTTCTTGTGCAGCGACGAAGCGGGGTTCCTGACGGGGCAAGCAGTCCCGCTCGACGGCGGCAAGCTCGTCTTCTGATCGACGGTCCCATTCCATGCACGACTTCAAGCTCTTCCGTTTCGGTCCGCGCGGCGCAGAACGTCCCGCAGTTCTCACTGCGGACGGTCGCCGCCTCGACTGCTCGTCGTTCGGCGAAGACTGGGGGCCAGCGTTCTTCGCACGCGAAGGCCTGTTGCGGCTGTCCACGTTCTTGCGCACGCGCGAGGACCTGCCCCATGTTCCAGTCGGCGAGCGAATGGGCCCGTGCTTGCAGCGACCGGGCAAGCTGATTTGCATCGGCCTCAACTACAAGGACCACGCGCGCGAGACTGGCGCCAAGCTCCCCACCGAGCCGGTGGTCTTCTTCAAAGCGACCACTGCGATCTGCGGCCCCGACGACGACCTAGTGATCCCGAAGGGCAGCGAGAAGACGGACTGGGAAGTCGAGCTGCTCGTCGTGATCGGCGAGACCGCGCAGTATGTCGACGAAGCGAACGCGATGGACTGCGTTGCGGGATACGCGCTGCACAACGACTACAGCGAGCGCCACTGGCAACTCGAACGCGGCGGCCAATGGGTGAAGGGCAAGAGCTTCGATACCTACGCGCCGCTTGGGCCGTGGTTCGTGCCGAAGGATCTCGTTCGCGACCCGCAGGATCTGGAGCTCTGGCTCGACGTGAACGGCAAGCGGCGCCAGAAGTCGAACACACGCGAAATGGCGTTCTCGGTGCAGCACCTTGTGAGCTACCTGTCGCAATGCATGACGCTCGAGCCAGGCGACATGATCAGCACGGGCACGCCGGCAGGCGTCGGGCTTGGCTGCAATCCGCCTGAGTATCTCAAGGAAGGCGACATCGTGACGCTCGGCATCGAAGGTCTCGGTGCGCAGCGTCAGCGCTGCGTTGCTTGGAGCCCCACCACCGGAACGCGGGCATGAGCGACCGGCCGATGCGCTTTGGCCAACGCCTCGGCCTCAAGCCGGACCGGCGCGACGAATACATCCGTTGCCACGCGCGCATCTGGCCGGAGATCGAGCAGGCGATCCGCACCGCTGGCATTCGCAACTACTCGATCTACTGCCTGCCGACCGGAAGCCCGGCCGATCGCGGCGGCGACGAACTGTTTGGCTACTACGAGTATCACGGTCCCAAAGAGGACTACGCCGCGCGGATGGCAGAGCTCGCCGCTGCGCCGCGCATGCGCGAATGGTGGGATCTGATGGAAGCCATGCAGATCCCCCATCCGCGACGACAACCCGGCGCGTGGTGGACCGCGATGGACGAAGTCTTCCATCAGGACTGACCAAGAAGCGAACGCACACAAACTCTCCGCAACGATCCCGATCTCATGCGCATCACCAAGGTCGACACCCAACTCCTCCGCGTTCCACTCCAGCAACGCACGATCACGGACAGCCAATCCACCGTCACGCACGTGGAGTTCCTGCAGGTCGTGCTATCGACCGACGCGGGCATCACCGGCTACGGCATGAACTGGAGCTACACGCCGGGACTCGTTGCCGCGCAGGTCATGGTTCAGCAGAACTACGCGCCGTTGCTGCTGGGCAAGGATCCAGCGATGCGCAAGGCGATCATCAAGGACTGCTTCTTCTCCAACCACTTCATCGGGCGCGTCGGCGCCGCGCGCGTGGGCATCGCCGCCGTCGAGTACGCGTTGTGGGACCTCGTCTGCAAGGAGGCCAACAAGCCGCTGTGGCAATACCTCGGCGCGTGCCGCGACAAGGTGAAGGCCTACAGCACGGATGGCGGTTGGCTGTCTTGGAGCCTCGACGACTTGCTGCGAGACTGCCACCGCCTGGTCGAACGTGGCTTCGACGCGGTCAAGATCAAGCTCGGAAGGCCGGACCCGCGCGAAGACCTCCATCGCATCGCCACGGTGCGCAAGTCGATCGGCGACAAGATCGACATCATGACCGACGTCAACTGCGCATGGACGCTGGCCACCGCCAAGCAGTATGGCAGCCGCCTCAAGGACTACGACGTGCGCTGGCTCGAGGAGCCGATGAAGCCAGAAGACGTCACGATGCACGCAGAACTCGCGCACGCGATCGAGACGCCGATCGCCGTCGGC
>CAIYFF010000648.1 GCA_903925435.1 uncultured Planctomycetota bacterium
AGCATGCCGATCGAGACGAAGAACAAGCTCGCGAGCGCGTCGCGGAATGGCTCCACCTCGGCCATCGCGTGGCCGTGGAAGTCGGAGTCCGCGAGCAAGATGCCGGCGAGGAACGCGCCGAGCGCCATCGACATTCCGAGGTGCGCAGTGACGACGGCCATCGCAAGGCACACTGTCGCGAGCGTCAGCACGAACAGTTCGCGGCTGCGCGTTCGAGCAACGAGCGCGAGCGCCTTTGGCAGCGCGAGCTTGGCGACGCCGAGCACGAGCACGAGCAACGCCAGGTTCTCCAGCGTCTCGACGACGCCGCCGCTGTCCCCTTCGCCGACCAACATCGGGATCAGCAGGATCATCGGCACGACCGCGAGGTCTTGGGCGATCGCGATGCCCATCGCAAAGCGACCGTGTGGCGTCGCGAACTCGCCGTTGTCGACGAGCACTTTGGTCAGCGCCGCCGTGCTCGACAGGCTCAGCAAGAAGCCGAGAAAGACCGCGAGGCTCCACTCGATGCCACCGAGCCAACACACGAGCGCCGCGGACAACACGGTGCCTGCGATCTGGATGCCGCCGCCGATCAGGATCGTGCGCTTCAGCTTCGCGAGTTGCGACAGCGGCAGTTCCATGCCGACCGCGAACAACAGGACGACGACGCCAACTTCCGCGAGCTGCGAGACCGTCTCTTCTTCACCGACGAGACCGAGCGCGTTGGGGCCGACGATCGCGCCGATGGCAAGGAAGCCAACGATCGGCGGCATCTTGAAGCGCTGGAAGACGACGCCGGCGAACACGCACAGCGCAAACAGCGCAGCCAGATCGGTGAGGACATGCTCGAGCACGCGCGAAGTATCGACAGACCGGGCCCCGCCAGCGCGGGCTTTTTTCGCGACGCTTTGGCCTCCCGTCGTGGCCTGCGCACAGTGGCGCGAACGCGCATTGGCATCGACCCTTCGCGCCAACGCAGGAACCCGCGATGATGCGCGAATGACGAGCCGCTACGCGTTCCTCGCTGACTCCTACGCGACGGAGATCGAGAAGGTCCTGTCGGTATGGAGCATGGCCGACGACGACGACCTGCCACATCGCCCGCTCGACGGCGATCGCCGCGGCCGCAATCTGCTGGAGCACATGGTGCACCAATGCGCATCCGAGGCGGGTTGGTTTGGCGCCATGTTTGGCATCGCGGCGCCGGGCGATGCACTGCCCGCGCGCGAGACGAGGCTCGCGTTCTTGCGCCACTACGCCGAAGCGGCGCAGTTCCGGCTGCGCGAGCTGCGACAGAAGGACGACGCGTGGTGGGAGACGGTCGTGCCGTTCTTCGAACTGCAGCGACCGCGAACGTGGATCCTCGTGCGCCGCATCGCGCACACAGCCCACCACCGCGGCCAACAGACGATGCTGCTGCGACAACGCGGCAAGCCGCTCTACAGCACCTATGGTCCGACGGCGGACACCGGAGGGCTCGCGAAGGACAAGCCGCCTGTCGTCTACGCCTATCCCGACGTCGCGACGTTGCTGCGCGAAGAGGGCGAGACACGCAACAAGGCTCCGCTGCCGCCGCCGTTCGCGCGCCCCGTCACCGAGCGAGGCGCACGCAACGAAACGTGAGGTTGAGTCGCGGTCCCACCGCCGCCTTCGTCCGGGGCACCTCGTGCACCCAATGCGCCTGCGTCGTGCCGCCCATGACCAGAAGGTCCCCCTCGCCGAGCAGGTAGTCGATGCGTTCGCCGCCGACGCGTGGCCTCATTCGGAAGGTGCGGCGCGAACCGAGCGAAACCGACGCGATGCGAATGTCGTCGGGCGATGGCCCAAGTTCTGGCTCGTCGTCCGCGTGTCGCCCCATCGCGTCGCGACCATCGCGGTAGTAGTTGCAGAGCACGGTGTCGTAGCGCGTGCCCGTAACGCTGCGCAGCTGGTCGACGAGCGCGCGCAATGTGGGCGTCCATGGCGCTGCATCGTGGTCGCGGCCGCTGTAGCGATAGCGCAGGCCCGGCTCGCCGCAGAACGCGACGAGGCGCGGCACAAGCACGTCGCGGCCGATCATGCGGATCGTCTCCTGCGCGAGCGGCAATTCGCGCAGCAGTCGCTGCATCGCGGCCTCGTGGTCGGGCACGAATGCGGGCTCATAGCAAAGCCACGCGCCGAGACCGAGGTCGCGGCGATGCTGCGAAGGGATGTTCTGCGACACGCTCACTGCGCCCAGGATACGCGGCGCATGGTAGAACCTCGCTCACTGGAGCCAGCAGGCCTGCAACTGCATGCGTTGCGAACTCCCGCGTGTGCTCAAACTGCTTTCCGGACGGCAGGCGGATCGACGTGAACTCGACCTATCTCATCGTTTGGATCTTCGGGTCCATCCTCGCGCTCGCCGCGATCCTGCTTGTCGTCTCAAGGATGCGCAAGGAGTCCGCCCCCACGCGTCAGCGGAGCGACGCCAACGACGCAACGAGCGGCACCGCGGGGCTGTTCTTCTTCGGCAGTGGCAGCGACGCAGCGCATCCGCGCGACGGAAACCACGACGCGGGGAGTGGAGATGGCAGCGATGCCGGCGTCGGTGGCGATGCTGGCGGTGGGGATGGCGGCGGCGGGGATGGCGGTGGCGGTGGCGGTGGCGGCGATTGACCATGCGCATCGCGTTCGCCATCGCTTGCTTCGCAAGCCTCGCATCGGCGCAGTGCTGTCTCGGCGCGCAGAATGGCGAGAGCGTGTCCGACAACGGCAGCTACCGCGTGCGCGCCACGTCGCAGACGGGCACGGGACCGACATCACACGGGCCGTATCGCTTTGCGTTCACGTTCGATGAGAAGGCCGAGGATGGCGCGTGGATCGAACGCGGCGCGTTTCTCCGCAGCTGGGACACCGATGCGCACTTCGCGATGACGGTGCGCGCGCTTTCGACCGGCAACGGCTTCTTGCTGTCGACGTCGATGGACAACTCGGTGCAACTCGTCGCGCCCGACGGCCGCGTGTTGCACGACCTGCGCGCACAACGCGTCGGTGTCGAGGCGCTCCTCTGGCCGCCTGGAGATCGCGAGGCTCATGTGCATGCGAGCGGCAACGGCGCGTCGTGGGAATGCGCGATCTTCGAGCCGTTCTGCGAAGTCCTCTCCGAGCACCAGTGGTCGAAGGAGGATCGGGCCTACACCGTGCCGACAACCGCGCCGCTGTTTGCGGAGCCTGAGCGCGCGCGACGATTTCGGCTCGCGATGCTGACGTGGAGCGAGAAGCAGGGGATCGCAGAGAGGCCGCGAGCCGTTGCCGCGATCGAGCAGTTGCGCGTTGGCGATGCCAAAGCGCACGAAGCCGCGACAGAAGAACTCGTGGACCTCGGGCTCTCCTCGATTGCGCCGCTCGACGAAGCGATCGCGCGTTGCCGCGACACCAAGGACGACACTGCTTGCGCCCGACTCCATGCTGCGCGTCAACGCATTGCGTCGCTGGCGCGCGGCTTCGACGCGCCGTGGCGCAACCTGGAACTGCTGACGCAACTGCTCGCGCATCCTGAAGCAGAGTTGCGCACGGTCGCGGCGGGCCAGCTACGTCGCATCCTCCCTGACGGCTCGAGTCCCACCGCCGATTGGATTCGCCAGCATCGAGATTCGCTGCGCTGGGACGCAGCGTCGGAGCGTTTCCTCAAGAAGCGTTGAGGAAGGCAGCCGGCTCTGCATTGCGGGTGCTTGCTTCGGGAGCGACGCCGACAAGGATGCTGCGATGCATCGCGCAACGCGTCCCAACGGTTCCTGGCGACAAGCCCTCCGCCTCTTCGCACTTCTTGCGATTGCCCCTGGTATCGCCGCGCAGACCCAGGACGACGGGGCCTTGTGGGCAATGTGGCTCGGCCAAGGCAAGCTCGGCGACAAGGACTCAGGGCTCGATCGCTGGCGTTGGTGGCTCGACGCGCAAGTCCGCTGGCGCGACAACGGCCAGACCTACGACGCCGGCATCTTCCGCCCCGGCATTGGCTATGCGATCACCGATCGCGTCACCGCGCACTTCGGCTACGCATTCATCGAGAGTGACCCAGCGGGACGCGATCCGTTCCACGAGAACCGTCTCTGGCAACAGTTGAACTGGAACGTGCCGGTCGAAGGCTTCACGCTGCAATCGCGCACGCGACTCGAAGAGCGCTTCGTCGAAGACCAATCCGACGAAGGCTGGCGCCTGCGCCAGTTCTTCAAGGCCACCGTGCCTGTGGTCGAGGACAAGACGACCTTCGTCAGCATCTGGGACGAGATGTTCTGGGACCTCGGCGACACCGACTGGGGCCAGCGCACGGGCTTCCGGCAAAACCGCGCATTCCTCGGCCTCGGCCAATTCCTCGACGAGAAGAAGTCCGTCTCGATCGAGGTCGGCTACCTCAATCAGTGGATCGACCGCCCCGGTGAGGACCGGCTCAACCACGTGCTGCTCGTGTGCATGTTCATGACGTTCTGAAGCAGCGCGGGGCGAACGCTCGCGCGTGCGGCGCGGGCGCGCGACGATGCGGCGATGGACGCCCAACCTGCGGATCGCCTGCCCTCGCGCATCCTGATCTCTTCCGGCTCGACGTTTGAGCGCGAGATCGGCTACTCGCGCGCCGTGCGCGTCGGCGTCCACGTGTTTGTGTCCGGGACGACGGGCTTCGACTACGCGACGATGACGATCGAAGACGACGTCGACGCGCAGACGCGGCAGTGCCTCAAGAACATCGAGGCGGCGTTGCGGCAGGCGGGCTCCTCCATGGCCGACGTCGTGCGCGTGCGTTACCTGCTGCAGAAGGCCGCCGACTTCCCGGCCGCATGGCCTGCGCTGCGCGAAGTGTTTGGCAACGTTCGCCCCGCGGCGACCATGCAGGAATGCGGCCTCGCGGATCCGCGCATGCGCATCGAGATCGAAGTCGACGCGATCGTGGGCAGCGGCAGCTGACGCAGCAGGCCGCACGGGAGGCGAGCTGCCCATTCGGCGCAGCGCGCGTCACGCCATGGCCCCCGTCCTGGCCGCCGCGCGGCCGCGACGTAAGATCCCCGCCCCCAAACCGCCCTGCACGGGCGCCACGCACATGTCGATCCGCCGCGAAGGCCCAGTCACCGAGCGCCTGCTCAACCTGCTGCGCAACCATGCCGGCGCCGACCCTGCGCTCGCGGGGCCGATGGACGAGCCGATCGCGGCGCATTCGTCGATGACGCGGCGGGAGGCGGTCGCGGTGTTCGAGTCCGCGATCCAGTCGCGACTCCAGGACCTGCTGTCGCGCGAGATGAAGGACAAGGGCCTCAGCTACTACACGATCGGCAGCAGCGGCCACGAGGCGAACGCGATCTTCGGCGCTCTGCTGCGCACGACGGACCCGGCCTTCCTCCACTACCGCAGCGGCGCGTTCATGGCGGCTCGGTTGCGCCAAGGCAAAGGCGAGACGCCGTTCTTCGACGCGATGCTGTCGTTCTGCGCGTCGAGCGAAGACCCCGTCAGCGGCGGCCGGCACAAGGTGCTCGGCAGCCACACGACGTTCGTGTCGCCGCAGACGAGCACGATCGCGAGCCATCTGCCCAAGGCCGTCGGCTACGCGCGCGCGCTGTCGCGCATGGAACGCCTCGGCCTCGTGCCGCCGGTTCCGTATGACAGCGTCGTCTATTGCAGCTTCGGCGATGCGTCGATGAACCACTGCACTTCGCAGGCGGGCATCCACTTCGCTGGCGCGTCGGTGCTGCACGCACAGCCGTGCCCCGTGATCTTCGCGTGCGAAGACAACGGCATCGGCATCTCGGTCAAGACGCCGGACGGCTTCGTCAACAAGATGATGCGCGACCGCTGCGCGATCGAGTACTTCGCCGC
>CAIYFF010000649.1 GCA_903925435.1 uncultured Planctomycetota bacterium
CAGCGCGCAGGCGGCAAGTGAGGCCGCGCCGCGCGCGCTTTCGTCAGCGGATCTTCTCGCTGATCGTCTTCGCCTGCAGGAACTGCAGCAGGTAGTCCGGGCCGCCGGCCTTGCTGTCCGTGCCCGACATGTTGAAGCCGCCAAACGGATGCGCGCCGACGAGCGCGCCGGTGCACTTGCGGTTGATGTAGAAGTTGCCGACGTGGAAGTGGCGGCGAGCCTTCTGCTTCTTCTGCTCGTCGTTCGTGAACAGCGCGCCCGTGAGGCCGTATTCGGTGTTGTTGACGACGGCGAGGCCCTCTTCGAAGTCCTTCACGCGCACGAGCGCGAGCACTGGGCCGAAGATCTCCTCGACGCAGATGCGCGCGTCCGGCTTCACGTCGCCGAACACGGTTGGCTTCACGTAGTAGCCCGTGCTCGCGCCTGCTTCGCCGCCGATCAGCAGCTTGCCTTCCTTCTTGCCGAGCTTGACGTAATCGAGCGTCTTCTTCTGCGCCGCGGCATCGACCATCGGGCCCATGTAGTTCTTCGGGTCGCTCGGGTGGCCTTGCGTGAGCGCTTCCACCTTGGGCAACAGGCGCTTCACAAACTCGTCGTAGACGTCTTGGTGGATCACGGCGCGGCTGCACGCCGAGCACTTCTGGCCTTGGAAGCCAAACGCCGATGCGACGACGGCATCCACGGCCTTCTGCAGGTCGCAGTCCTTGTCGACGAGGATGCTGTCCTTGCCGCCCATTTCGGCGACGAGGCGCTTCATCCAGATCTGGCCCTTCTGCGTCTTGCTCGCCTTCTCGTGGATCCACAGGCCGACATCGCGGCTGCCCGTGAACGAGATGAAGCGCGTGAGCTTGTGCTGGACCATCGCGCCACCGACGGTCGAGCCGGGGCCGGTGACGAAGTTGAGGACCTGCTTCGGCAGGCCGCACTCGTACATCAGGTCGACGAACATCGCGGCGACCATCGGCGACTGCGACGCGGGCTTCACGACCACGGTGTTGCCGCTGAGCAGCGCGGCGACCGTCATGCCCGCCATGATCGCGAGCGGGAAGTTCCACGGCGGGATGATCGCGCCCACGCCGAGGGGGATGTAGATCATCTCGTTGCGTTCGCCTTCGACCGGCGTGACGAACTGCGTCTCCTGCATGCGCAGCATCTGGCCTGCATAGTACTCGAGGAAGTCGATCGCCTCGGCGGTGTCAGCGTCGCCTTCGGCCCACGACTTGCCGACTTCGTAGCACAGCATCGCGGAGTACTCGTGCTTCTGCTCGCGCAGCTTCTGCGCGGCCTTCATCACGATGTCGACGCGCTGCTGCACCGGCGTCTCCGCCCATGCCGGGAACGCAGCGTGCGCTGCGGTGATCGCGCGGTCGGCGTCGTCGACGGTGAGTTCTTGGAACGTGCCGATCGTGCGCGTGGTCTCGCCAGGATCGTGGGTGATGAACGTCTTGCTGCCCGTCACCTTCTCGCCGCCGATCCAGCACGGCCAGGTCCTGCCGAGGACCTGCTCGCGGACCTTCGTGAGCGCCTTCTGAAACGCTTCTTGGTTGGCGGGGACGGAGAAGTCGGTGAACGGCTCGTTGCGGAAGTTCTGCAGCTGCATGGCGCCTCGCACGGAAATGAAGGGCGAGGAATGTAGGAGTGCCCCGCGCAGGCCGCAAAAAAAAGGAACGGCCCGCCGGGAGATGACCGGCGGGCCGCGACTTGGATCAGGGATTAACGAGCGCTATCGGACGCAGCGCGCGGGAACAGGGACCCCGCGCTGCGTCGGTGATCGATCAGGAGGCCTGCCAGCGGTGGCGCTGGACCGTGTCCGAGAAGCGCGACTGGTCGTCCTTGTTGAACAGGCGGACCTTGGTGCCGCAGTCGACGCAGAACGAGTGGTCCATGCTCATCAGGTAGCGCACGTACTGCTTGCACTGCTCACACCACTTGCGCTCACCGTAGAAGTCTTGGGTCGACATCGTTCTGTTCTCTCTGGTTCAGGCTCCGCAGTCCGTCGTGGACTGCGCACGCCTGAGAGAAAGCAAGCGCCTTGCCAAGTGTGGAAGTTCGCCACAGAAGCGCGCGGAAGCCGCGATGGCGCTGGACGCATTTCGTATGCGGTGCATTGCGCATTGGGTCGCGGTCCTACGACGGCATGTCCGAAGCGTCGCAAAGCGCAGACGGTGCGAGCTGCGCAGTGCATCGCGAGGAGCCGATGCGCGCGCTCGCATGGGTTCATCGCGCGCGTCCGAGAACTCGGACCCGTCGCGTCGCGGCGACGCATCGCGCGATGGCCGCGCGTGGCGCTGCGCTATCGGCGCGATGCGAGCGCGCGTTCGATCTCGGTGGCGACGATCGCGTCGGTCTCGCGTGCGCGCGCGGCGTCGAGCTGCGGATGCCGTGGATCGATGCGACCGATGGCCCATGCCGCATGGCCCCGAACAACGGGGTCGACGTCGTGCAGCGCAGCAAGCAGCGCGGGCATCGCCGATGGATCGCCGAGGTTGCCGAGCGCCACAGCCGCGTTGCGACGCAAGCCTGAGCGCGTCGCGCGGCGCATCGCAGTGCCGACCCATTCGGATTCGTAGCGCGCTTCGTCGAGGTCGAGCACGTCGACGAGCGTCCATTGCGACAGCAGCGCATGCGGACGAAGGTCCTTGGGGCGATCCTCGCCGTGCACGTCGATCAGCGGGCTCTTCTTCTGGAACGGGCACACTTCGAGGCAGACGTCGCAACCAAAGAAGCGATCGCCTTGCGCTTCCCGCAGTTCGGGCGCAGCAAAGCCGCGCAGTTCGATCGTCGTGTAGCTGATGCAGCGCCGCGCATCGACTTCGTGCGGCGCCACGATCGCGCCGGTTGGGCACGCATCGATGCACGCGGTGCAGGTGCCGCACGTGCCGATTGCGGGTTCGTCGAACGGCAGCTCCATTCCGGTCAGCAGCTCGCCGAGTTGCAGATACGGCCCGTGCGTGGGGGAGATGACCATCGCGCTCTTGGCGAGGAACCCGATGCCCGACCGCACCGCGAGCGCGCGCTCCAGCACGGGCACGGCGTCCGCGCCGCCGTTGCAGCTGCCGTAGGGCACACCTTCGCGCTCGAGCCGTTTGCGCAGCGCGAACACGCGGTCCTTCAGCCAGCGGTGGTAGTCGCGGCCCGCCGCGTAGCGCGCCACCTGTCCGCCGCCGCGCAGTTCCGCCTTCGGGCCGCCGTAGTCTACGGCGAGCGCGATCGCGGACTGCACGCCCTTGCGCCACGAGTCCGGGGCGAGGATGCGCTCCTTGTTGTCCTCCAGGTAGCTCATCTCGCCGTGTCGGCCCTGCTCCAGCCAATCGAGGAACCGCTGCCCGTGGGGGCCTGGATCCGCTGGGCCAAAGCGCACCAGCTGGAAGCCGCAGTCGTGGGCGAGTTCGCGGACCAGGGAGGGGGAGATGGGCATTGCGCCGGGGAACAGTTCTACGGGCGTTCTGCGGCTCGGCTGCTCAAGCAAAAGGCGCAGTCCGGCCGATGGCGACTCTACCAAGGCCCCCGTGCCGTGGCGTGTTCCCGATCATGACCGACCCGCGCGCTACCGATCTCTCCGCCCCGATGCTGTCTGCCGACGAGACGATGCCGCGGCCAACGCATGCGACGCATGCGCATGGGCACGCGACGGAGCGCCTCGATGACGTGGTGCCGCACCGTGCGTTTGGGCCGGGCCGTCCGGGCAACCTCGTCGTGACGCCGGAGAACGCGACGCATGGGCTCGAAGTGCTGCGCCGCGAAGCGCTCGGCGCGCGGCAGCTTGGCCACCGCCTGCTCGCGCAGGTCGAGAGCCAGGACATCCTGCTCAGCGAGCTGAAGAAGACGATCGCGGCGATCGAAGGCGAAGCTTCGGACGGCGCGCGTGTGACGCTGCAGCGGCTGTCGCGCACCGCGCACGAAGTGATGGAGTGGTGCGACGCGGTCCAACTCGAACTCGAGGCCGAAGGCCGCCGCGCTGTGTCGGGCCTGCAAGCGATCGACCTGTTGGATCTCGTGCACGACGTGCTGCACGACCAGGCGCGCGCTGGTTCGCAGCGCATCGTGTATGTCACAGGCCACGCGAACACGTCGGTCTGGGCGTCCGTGCCAGCGCTCGGTCGCGTGCTGCGGCTTGCGATCGAACTCGTCGATGTGCGCATCGAAAGCCAGGGCTCGATCCACATCGAGGTCGGCGATGACGACGACGGGCACTTCGTCCGCGTCATGGGCAACGGCGAGGCGAAGGGCGAACCGGGTCCTGATCGCGTCGAGGAGTTCCGCGACGCGGCCGAGTCGGCGCACGTCGCTGTGTTGCGCGACGAACAGACGGGCGGGGCCGCAGGGCTGGTCTTGCGCATCGCCGCGACTGCGCGCGGGCCGCTGCTGCCGATCGCCTGAGCGAGCCGCACGCCGCGCGCCGCGCCGCGACTGGCGCCACAGGCGAAGAATCCGCAACGGGCACTTGTGCCCGCCTCCCCCCGGTCCCAAGGGGTCCGGCAGCTTTGCAGGTCGCGCAACCTGTGGCACGATCCGCTGGCTGAACGTTCGGGATCCCCCGATCCCAGGAGGCGTCGCGATGCATGCCACTGCTCCGCTCCAAGAACTGACTCCCGCGCTCCGAGTGCGCCTGCGCGCCCTCTGGGAGCGCACGGGCCACGCTGCGCTCGGACGGCTTGCCGACGGCGCAGAGCCGCACGACGGCGCGGCGTTCGAATCCAAGCAGGATCGGTCCGACTGGATCAGCACGTGCTTGATGGACGCGTTCAAGCAGACGGGCGACGCCGGCGTGTTCGCGCTGCTGTTCGAGTGCAACGAGGCGGCGTTCCTTGTTGCGCTGCAGACGCAGCTGCGGCGGACGCACACGCACGTCGATGCGGCGGACGTGCTGCAGGAAGCCTTCCTCAACATCTATCGCTATCCACACCGCTTCCATCCCGATCGCGCCGATGCGTTCCGCAACTGGGGGCATCGGATCGTGCGCAACACGGCGTTGCGGTTCTTGCGCGGCGAAGGACGGCTGTCGCGGCAACAGAGTCTCGACGACGAGTTCCAGTGCGAGGACGTGCGCGCGCGCACGCCGTTGCGCGCCGCGGACGAGCACGAGGGCGCAGAGCTCGTGGATCGCGCCTACCTGATCTACCTCAATCTCTATCTGCTGCACTTCAGCAAGCTGTCGCCGAAGGAGCAGCGCGCGCTGACGATGGTGGAGGTCGAGGATCGTCCGTATCGCGACGCCGCGGCAGAACTCGGCATCCGGCTCGAGAACCTCAAGATGGTGATCTTCCGCAGTCGGCAGAAGATCTTCCGCGGCATGTCGCAGACGCTCGCCGCGATGGCAGCCTCGGACGATGTGCAGAAGAGTATGCCGACGCAGCGCCGCGCGGCCGTGCGCGGCACGGCCACGTGGAACGCCAGGGCCGTGTCGGATGCGCGGATTGAGGACGCGCCCGCGCAACTCGAAGCATCGGGCTGACTATCTCCCTAGCCCTCGGCTTCGTTCCACCTTCCTACTGCCGCATCGTGCATCCCATAGACGCCATGCCGTGTTTGCAAATCCAGGCGGACTTGTCCGCCATGGTCGACGGCGAACTCGATCCACCGTCGGTGCGGCGCGTGATGGTGCACAGCGACGTCTGCGATGGATGTCGTGAGTTCCTCGAGGGCATTCGCAGCCAAGTTCGATTGCACCGCGCGTCGCACGCGGCGATGGCGGAGTCGAATGGCGCGGGCAGCGCGGACGCGAAGGCCTCGGCGTTGCGCGCGAAGCTGACCGAGAACCGCGTCTGCCTCGGCCGCATCCTCTACGAGCTCGGCCGCGGCTTTGCGTTGATGGGCCTGTCGCCGGACTTCTCGCGCGACGTCGGAAAGGAGCCCGTGCCCGTGCCGGACCTTGCGATGCGCGGCAAGAGCTTCCTCGATGAGGTGACGCGCTGGGCGCGCGGCGCTGGCCAGAGCGATGGTGAGTGGGTCGCGGCGAAGGATCTGTTGGAAGCCGGTGCGCACTCGTCGATCGAGAACCTCGCGAAGGGCCAGCGGCTGTTGTCCGAGTGCCTCGCGTTGCAGCCAGACTTGCACGAAGCGCGCATCTACCTCGGCCTCGTGCACAGCGTGCGCGGCCAGCGCAGCCTCGCGCGGCGAC
Organism: uncultured Planctomycetota bacterium; assembly: GCA_903925435.1. Taxonomy (GTDB): domain Bacteria; phylum Planctomycetota; class UBA1135; order UBA1135; family UBA2386; genus SXPK01. Next base: position 6,122 of record CAIYFF010000649.1, read on the forward strand.
AGTTCCACACGGTGCTCGACGCAACGACGGATCCGGTGATGCGCGCGTTTGCGCTGCTCAACCTCGGCAACGTGCATCTGCAAGAGGGCGACCCCGAGAGCGCGATTGCGGTGCTTCGCCAACTGGTCGATTCGGGCGTCGTCGGCAGCCAGCCGCGCTTTGGCATGGCCTACTTCAACCTCGCGCTCGCATCGGGCCTGCTGCGGCGATTCGACGAGAGCCGAGCGTGGTTCCAACGCCTGCACGACGAGATGCCGCACAAGCGCAATCTCGTGGCGAGGGAGTTGACGAAGCGCAGCCAGTTCGTGCATCTATTGCGGATCAACCCAGAAGCCGAGCGTCGACTGGCCGCCGACTTCCCTGCGTGGTTCCCGCTGACATCGAACGCGCAACCCAAGACCGAAGCGAACTGAGATGAACGCATCCCTCAGAACCTTGCTGCTCGCGCTCGCGGCCTTCGTGTTCGCGCTCGCAGGCATGTCGGCTGGCGGCGGTGGCGATGGCGGCGTGTGGATCCTGCCGCGCAGCAACCACGTGTGCAGCATCCCGACGACGGGCGCGCAGGTTCTGTTGCCGCCGCGCGATTGGCGCACGGTGTCGACGCCCAAGACCGATCTCGTGATGCAGTTGCCGTCCGAGATGGGCGCTGCTGTGGCGCAGGTCGTCGATCGCGCGACGCGCGTTGCGCTGCCGATCCGCATCGTCGGCAAGCAGATGACGATCCCGCTCGCATCGCTGCAGGTGCTGCTTCTGCAGCAAGGGCCCATGGTCGCGGACGGGCTTGTTGTCGATGCCAGCGGTTTCGGGTTGCGGCTCGCGATCCGTCGCATGAGCGCGACGGACCTGCGCATCGAAGTCTGGTGAACGCGGTTGGTGAACGCGGCGCGGCACCGCGCCGATTTCACGCGAGCGAACGCAGCATGCGGCGCGGATCGTTGGTGCACATCGCGTCGACTCCCAGCGCGCGGCCGCCGTGCCAGCTCAGTTCGTCGTCGCTCGTGTAGGTGACGACGAGCAAGCCTGCCGCGTGCGCGCGGTCGATCGCGTCGCGCGTGAGTTCTGTCGCATGCCAGTGCACGAACGACGCGCCGATGCGCAGCGCCGCGGCAATCGCAGAGTCGTCGAGTTGCGCGTGCGCGTCGGTGGGGCCAAGCAGCCCGAGCGCGATGTCGTTTGCGAGCGAACGAACTCGCGCGACAAACTCCCAGTCGAACGACTGCACGAGCACGTGCTCTGCCGCGCCGCATCGTCGCAGGAGATCGACGTAGGCCTGCGCATCGCCGCCCTTGTGTTCGATCATCGGAATCGAGTTGGGCAGCATCACCGCGAGCGCCTGCTCCAGAGTCGGAATGCGCGCACCCGCGTGCTCGCTGCCCTTCCACGCGCCGGCGTCGAGCTGCTGCGCCCGCACCAGCGGCAAGTCTGCGATGCGCGCGCCTGGCCCCAGCGCCTTCGCGGCGTCGGTCGTGCGATCGAGCGTGAGGTCGTGCAGGCACACGAGTGCGCCGCACGAGGTCTGCTGCACGTCGAACTCCTGCATCTTCGCTCCCATCGCGACCGCGCTTGCGAACGCGGGCAGCGTGTTCTCGGGGAAGTTGCGACTGTCGCCTCGATGCGCGGTGACGACGGGGCGAGTGCGTGCGAGTTCGCGAAGGCGCGAGACGACGGGGAATGTTTGGGCAGACGTCACGATGCGGTTCTATCGGCGCGCGTTCGCTCTCGACATGGGGCGGAATGCCACGCAACGGAGCCGAAGCTGCGATGCCGCGGTGGCCGATACATGCGATGGCATGGACAGAGCCGCCACCGGATCGCGCCCCGCAGCGACGTCCGCAGCGAACGCGCTGCAGGGCGTCCATGTGGCCACGGATGGCGACTTGCGCGACGTGTCGGTTCGCGTCGTTCCGGTCGCCGTCGGCGATCGGATCCGCGCGACCGTTGCGCAGATCGAGCAAGGCTTCGTGTGGCTCGGCTACCGCGGTTCCGTGTTTGCGGCGAAGGCGGATGCGGAGCTTCAGCCGGGCCAGAGCTACGACTTCGAGGTCACGCGCGTGGAGCCGCACGTGCAGCTTGCGCTCGTGCGCGGCGCCCCGACGGGATCTGCGTCGGATGCGGAGTCTGCGTCGCTGTCGGGCAAGAGCCTGGCGAAGTCGCTGATCGCGCTTGCTCGCTCGTTGCCGATTCGGACGAGCGCGGAGAGCGGTGGG
>CAIYFF010000650.1 GCA_903925435.1 uncultured Planctomycetota bacterium
CGCTGCGCTTCGCCGCCGGACATCTCCGCGGGCCGTCTCGTTGCGACATGCTCGACGCCGCCGCGTTGCAGCAGCGCGCGCGCCATTGCGTCCGACATCGATGGCGCAGCAAATCGCAGATGCTGCAACGCAGTCATGTGCGCCCACAGCGCTCCGTCCTGAAACACGAAGCCCGCGCCGCGGCGATCGGGTGGCACGTCCGTGCGTCCGTCATGCGCCACGGCGCCGTGGATGCGGATCGAGCCGCTGGCCGGACGATCGAGGCCAGCGATGCAGCGCAGCAACGTCGACTTGCCGGATCCCGACGGGCCGACGATCGCCATGCGTGCCTCGGGCCCCGCGACAAACGTGCATGGGCCCAGCGTGAAGGAGCCCTTCTTGCACACGAGGTCCGTTGCTTCGACTGCGTTGGTCATGGTCACGACAAGGAGGCGAGCTTGCGACCGGCGATCAGCGACGGCAACAGCGGAAGCAGCACGGCGATCGACAGGAGCAGCAGCGCGATGACGCCGCTCCAGTCTTCGTGCTGGAAGTGCACTGCGTTGGCGAGCCGCCGCACGGCGGTCGCATTGGCTGCGGGCAACACGACGGCGAGGTCGAGTTCGCGCAGCGACAAGACGAACGTGAGCACGGCCGCTGACCACGCGGCGGGCAACAGCGGTGGCAAGTGGATCCGCAACGCGCGCGCGAGTGGCGATCGCGGCAGCATGCGCGCCGCGTCTTCGCCCGCGAGCGGCACGCGGCGGACTTGCGCTGCAAGCGTCAACGCCGCGAACGGCAGCATGCGCGCGACATAGCCGGACAACGCGAAGCCCCAGCCGTCGTAGAAGCCGTTGCCGAACAGCTGCGCGAGCGGGCCACTGTTGTAGACAAGCACGAGTCCGATCCCGAGCAGGATCGCAGGGGACGCGATCGGCACTGCGCATGCGATCTCGACCCAACGCGAGCCGCGACCCGCCTTGCGCGCGAGCGGCAGCGCGAGCAGCGCTACGCACAGCGCGACACCGAGCGAGAGCCAGACCGAGTGCATCAGGTCGGGCAAGCCTTGGTCGACAGCCTTCTGGAAGCTCTTCTGCGCAAACGCGAGCGACATCGGCTCCGCCTTCTGCGCCGATCCCATGGCCCAGCGCACGAGCACGACCACCGGCACGCCGATTCCGGCGCCGAGGTAGAGCAACGGCGCAAGCAGGCTCGGCCAACGCCACATGCCGAGCGCGCGCACGGGCAACTCCGTGCGCACACCGCGTTCGTCGGCGCGCGCGCGCAGCTTGAGCGCAAGCCACAGCGTTGCGAGCAACGACAGCACGAGCGGCGCGGCCGCGACGATCGGGCTCTGGCGGTCCGCGAACGTGGTGCCGACTGCGCGGCGCGTCCAGCGCGAGAACACGCCTTCGGCATACGTGTGCCAAGTCTTGCCCTTCACGGTCAAGAACTCCGGCACACCGTGGTCCGCCACCGTGAACAAGAACGCGAGCATGCAGCCCGCGATCAACTCCGGCGCGATCGCGCGAAGCAGCCACAGTTCGGCGCGCGCGCGGCCGCGCAGCATCAGCGCCGCTTCGTAGCCGCGGCCGTCGATCGAGCGCAGCCCGCGCGCGGTCATCACGCAGACGAACGGAGCGTGCGCGGTGCCGAGCAGGATCGCGCACGGCCAGAAGCCCGACACGGGCATCAAGTCCGCGAAGCCCATCGCGATGAAGATCGGCGGCACGACGAGCGGCGCCACGCCGAGCGGTGCGAGCGCGTTGGCAAACGGCGCATCGCGCGACACCGTGAACCACGCGTGCGAGAAGCCGAGGCCGATCGAAACGAGCAGCGACGCTGCGCCGAGTTCGAGCGAGGAGCGCACGCGCTCCCAGTCCTTCTCATCGGCGAACAGTTCGCGCCACGCGTCGAGCGTGAAGCCGTCGGGCGACATCACCGTCTGCCACAAGAGCAGCAGGATCGGGGCCGCGACGAAGCAGCACAGGAATGCGATCGCGAGCGCGAATGGCGCGCGGGCGATGGTTCGCTGTGCGTGGTTGCTCATCGGTCTTGGCTCAGAGCCCGAAGCGCTTGCCGAAGTCCTGGTTCGACGCCGCGAGGTTTTGCGCGGTCCACTCGACGTCCCACGCCATC
>CAIYFF010000651.1 GCA_903925435.1 uncultured Planctomycetota bacterium
CGCGGCGCATCGGGGCGACCTTCGTTGCGGCGTCCGCCGCGACCGTTGCGATCGCCGCGCTCCTCCTGCGTCTCGCCTTGCTCTTGCGGCGGCGCGTCAGAGCGGTCCTGAGCCAAAGTCGGAACTGCGAACGTGAACAGCAGCAGCATTGCGGTCAGAAGGCGCATCGGCATCTCCATGGTCTTGGGTTGGCCGCTGCAACGCGACGATCGCGGGGTTCCCCACCGCGATTCCGCGCACGCGGCGGGCGCTGCCCGCCGCGGTGCTGCGATCAGGCCCAGATCACGAGGCCGCGAACGGCGCTCTCGAATCCCGGCGCGCGTGCGCGAACGCGCATGCCATGGGCATAGCGGCCCGTCTTCTCCACGCTGTGCGAACCGACGTAGCTGTGCACGTTGCCGCGCATCTCGCCGGTGGACTTCATCGGCACAACGACGAGCGAACTGCCTTCGCCCGTGTCCTGCTGTTCGAGCACGAGCTCGACCAGGATGTCCTGCGGCAGCACGGTGCCCAGATCGACATCGAGCGTCACGTCGAGGTGCTGCCCGACCTTGAAGTCCTGCAGCTCCACCGTGTTCGCCGCGACGATCTTGACCTGTGCGAACGCATTCTTGATGCGCACCACTTCCTTGCCCGCATCGCGCGCCGGCGCCTTCTTGGCCGCCTGCTGGAAGAAGTAGTTGCCGGCGAGCTGCTTGTACGCCTTGTCGGCGTACTCCTGCACCATGCGATCGGTGTTGAACTGCGGCGGCACCGTCGCAAGGCAGTGCACCATGCTCTCCACCCACGCCTCGGGCATGCCGCGGCTATCGCGAGTGAAGTACGTCGGAACCAGCTCGTCCTCGATGAGGCCGTAGAGAGCGGTGGTGTCGGCTTGGTTCTGCAGCTCCGAGTCTTCGTAGACCTGCGCGCCACCGATCGTCCAACCGTTCTGGCCATCCGCAGCCTCGGGCCACCAACCATCGCCGATCGACAGGTTGAGGACGCCGTTGGCCGCCGCCTTCATGCCCGACGTGCCGCTCGCCTCTTCCATGCGGGTCGGAGTGTTGACCCAGACATCGACGCCTTGCACGAGAGCGCGCGCGAGCGAGATGTCGTAGTCCTCGACGAACAGGATCTTGCCCGCGAACTCCGGCGTGCGGCTCATCTGCACGATCTTCTTCATGATGTCCTGGCCGAGGCGATCGCGAGGATGCGCCTTGCCGGAGACCACGATGCGCACGGGACGGTGCGGGTTGTCGAGGATGTGCCGCAGGCGCACCGGATCCGAGAACAGCAGGTGCGCGCGCTTGTACGGCGCAAAGCGTCGCGCAAGACCGAGGTAGAGCGCGTTGGGATCGAGGCCCTCCTGCATCTGCTGCAGCAGCGCCGGGCTGTCCCCGCGCGCGTGGAACGAACGCTCCAACGCAGCGCGCACGTGCTCGACCATGCGAACCTTGCACGCGGAGTGCGCGCGCCACAGTTCTGCGCGATCCATGCCGGCAGCGCCCGCGAAGTCGATCGGACGCACCGCTTGCTTGCCGCGGCGCAGCAAGTTGGCGATGCCTTCGTCCGTCCAGCTCGCGAGGTGGATGCCGTTGGTGATCGTGTCGATCGGCGCCTCGCTGAGCAGCAAGCCGGGCCAGAATGCGTGCAGCAGCTTCTGCGAAGCGATGCCGTGCAACTTGCTCACGCCGTTGATGAACCCAGCGAAGTTCATCGCGAGCCACGTCACGTTGAACTCCGTGCCCTGGCCGCCGGAACCGAGCGCAAAGAACCGGTCCCACGGCAAGCCCACCCATTCCTCGGCGTCGCCGAAGTAGCGGCGCATCAGGTCCTCGCCGAAGCGATCGTGGCCTGCGGGCACCGGGGTGTGCGTCGTGAACAGCGTGGTCTCGGCGACATACTCGCGCGCCGACTCGAACGTCAGGCCTTCGCCGCGGACCAATCGGCTCGTGCGCTCCAACGTGAGGAAGGCCGCGTGGCCTTCGTTCATGTGGTAGACGGACGGACGCAGTCCCATGGCGCGCAGCAAGCGAACGCCGCCGCGGCCGAGCACGATCTCCTGCTGGATGCGCGTCTCGGTATCGCCGCCGTAGAGGTTGCGCGTGATGTCGCGATCCTCGGGCCGGTTTTGCGGCACGTTGGCGTCGAGCAAGTAGAGCGGCACGCGGCCGACTTGCGCCTTCCATGCGCGCAGCACGAGTTCGCGCCCCGGCATCGGGACCGTGATCTCGAGCGGCCTGCCATCGGCGGCGCGAACCGCTTCGACCGCGAGGTCGCTCGGATCGTTTTCGCGGTCGACCGCCAACTGCTGGCCATCGCTCGCGAGCTTCTGCTGCATGTAGCCGAAGCGATAGAAGATGCCGACGCCGATCAGCGGCAGCGCGAGATCGCTAGCGGACTTCAAGTGATCGCCAGCGAGGATGCCGAGGCCGCCGCTGTAGATCGGCAGCGACGGATGCACGCCGAACTCGGCGGAGAAGTATGCGATCGGGTATTCGCCGGTGATCGCAGGGCCATTCTCCGACAACTGCACGGGCTTCGCTGCGCCCGCCATGTAGTCGTCGAAGCGCTGCTCCGCTTCCTGCAGACGACGCAGGTAGTTCTTGTCCTTGGCGAGACGATCGAGCGCTTCGACGCTGGCTCGATGCAAGCACTGGATCGCGTTGTCGCTGATGCGGCCAAACGACGGATCGACTGCTGCAAACAGCTCGCGAATGCCGGGCTGCCAGCTCCACCAGTAGTTGCGCGAGAGCTTCTCGAGACCCTTCAACGCCTGCGGCACCGTCGCCGAGACTTCGAAGTTCGTGAGGCGCGGGTTGGGACCGACGCCTGGCGACGGCAGTGCCCGACGCGGCAGGCGGAACTGCACCACGCCGCTCGTGCTGCGCTTCTGCACGGCGTCAAGCGACAGCGTGTAGGCAGACTCGTAGTTCGCGAACAGGTCCTTCCATGCGGTGTGTCCCGCAGCGGCGCGGCAACGATCGCGCATCGAAGCGTCGGCGCCGCCCTTCGACAGGAACGACTCCAACTCGCGAACGA